>JACDCP010000003.1 GCA_013817465.1 Gammaproteobacteria bacterium
TGAGTCCTCGCGCGTCTCCAAGTGATCTCATTCAGAAACTTGTCGCGGCCAAAAACGTCGTTCAGAGCGAGGCGGACGAACGAATTGACTCGCCAATCGCAATGCACGTAGATGCTGCCATCCTTGCATCAGGTCGCGCATCAGAACGAGGCGTTCGTAGATCATCGCGAGGAACGAATCGGCGCCCAGCCCCCAAGTATCTCGGTAAGCGATCTGCTCGAGCAGATTTGGTTCCTTGTGAAAGGTCTCGTTGCCGATCTCTATATCCATCGAGAAATCGGCGCCGACATCGAACGGCGGATCGATGTAGATGAGTTTGAGGCCGCCCGCATCCTCGATCTGCCGGCGCAGCGCGCCGCACTTCAGCGATGACAAGATCAGCTTGTTGTCGCCCCAGATGAGCTTGTTGGTCCAGCCCTTGAGCTGGCGGCCGCGCGAATCGAACAGATCGCGCTGGATGTCGGGCGCCTCCTTGCGCGGCTCGTCGACGTGCTCCAATGACTGGAACGGCAGCACGGTCGTGCAGACCTCGCGGGTCTTGCCGTTCCAGACCAGCTCGACTTCGCGCTTGTCCTCGAAAAGAATGAAGCGGTACTTCTCCGGCAGGTGCTTGCCCTGCTGGATCAGCTCGGTCAGATCGCGTTTCTCGGCATCGGTGAGCTCATACGATTCTTTGTGCGAACGGGGCATCAGTATCAGACAGCAGCAAGTGCTTCGGCGATCGATCGAGTCAACTCCGGCGCTGCATTGCGCAGCTTCTGATCTTCGGTCACGAGTGGAATACCGAGGTGTTCGGCGGCCGCCAGAAAGCGCGCGTCATAGACTGCGATGCGTCGCGCAATCGCTACGTTCAAAGCCGCCGCGTGCGGGACCGTCAGCGTATCGGCTCCGAGCATGGTCTCCGCCTCCAGGAGGTATCGGCGTGCGTCATCGGCGGATGCCTTACCGGTGCGGACGTAGGTCGCCATGACATTGCTGAACTCGATGAGCGCGTAGAACTCGGTACACCAGTCCGGGTCGGCTTGCTGAAGCTGCCGCGCAGCAACGGTCCAGTCGTTCTCCACCCAGAGCGAAACCGCGATGTTGGTGTCGATGAGCACCATGCCGTTGACCGCTAATCGCGGCCTTCGGCAATAGCGGCTTCGATGTCTTCGATGGTCGGGCGGTAGCCGCTGGCCAGACGCAACGGCGGGGAAAGCTTGAACCGTTGCCGGGGCGGCGCCAGCCCCTGTTCGAGCAGCGTGACCGCTTCCTTGGTCAGGGAGCGCCGATGGCGCTGCGCCTGCGCCTTGAGGCGGGCGTGGAGGTCGTCGGGCAGATTCTTGATGACGAGCGTGGCCATGGCGGTGCAACCTGAACGGTGTGAAACGCTTCCATTGTACTAGTCTTTAGGATCCATCTGGTAGTCCTTGAACCCCGCTCGCAGGGCGGCAAAGCTTTTCGGCGGGTCGCGTTCGAAGCCCTTCTGATCCACGTAGACGAAACCATACGCCGCGCCGCCGTCCGCGCGGCTCGCTGCGATGGCATCCGAGCACCAGTCGCGCAGGCGCTTCATTTTCTGCGGCAGATCCAGCTCCTCGCGGCCCTTGGTCTCGACGATCCAGACGGTTCCGTCTGCCCCTTTCACGAAGAAATCCGGGACGTAGTTCGACAGATCGCCGTTTGCCCGCACATAGTCGATCTTGAATCCGATCGCGAGATAATTCTTGGCAAACGCAGTCACGTCCGGCGCCAAGTCGAGAAAGCGGGCGAACTTCAGCTCGAAACCGCCCGAGTGCGGCTCGCCGACGAGCTTGCTGAATATCGATTTCCCCGATACGAAAAATGGCCGGTTCGCGGTGCGGAACGGCCGCATGTTGCGCAGGCGGATGGTGTCCTCGATGCGCGTCGACCCGGCATCCTGCACCGTGAGCAGGTTGATCGCCTTGCGGAACGAGTCGAACAGGATCTTGCCGGCGTCGGGTTCTGACAGGTTGCGCAACACCACCGGGTCTTCGAGATCGACCGGCGAGGCCTCGAACAGGTGCTCGCGCAGGAAGGTCTTGACCTTGCCATAGAGCACTTCGTAGCCGCCGACGAGGCGCAGGTCCTTCAATAGCTGGCGGGCGAAGAAGCCGACCACCGAGCGATAATCCGCGGGTCCGCTGCCGTCGAGCCGGAGCGTGTGGTGAACCTCGTAGTCGAGCAGGGTCTTGAACACGATCTCGCGGGTCTCCTCGGCCGTGAACGGCTTGAGCGGCAGGCGGACGTTGCCGAGTGCGGCCGGATTCAGCGCGTCGAGATCCTTGTAGCTGCGATCGAAGCGGCGCGCGAGCTTCGGCAGCTCGATGTCCAGCGCCTCGATGTCCTTGGCGGGATCCTCGCTGTCCACTTCGACGATCAGCGAGTCGGGCCGCGCGCCGGCGCCCATCGGCACGCGTTCCAGAATGACGCCTTCATCCTGGATGGATTCGACGAATTCCATGAATAATGGCGTGCCCATGACCGAGACGGTCTCCGCCACGTCCGTACCGAAATACATGCGGCGCAGGCCGCGGCCCAGCGTCTGCTCGGGCAGGATGTTGGCCCTGGCTGCAAATGCGCGCAGGCCGACGATGGTAGTGACGTTGCGCACGTCCCAGCCTTCCTTGAGCATGAGCACCGAGACGATGGCCTTGTAAGGACTCTGCCAGGTATCGATGGCGTTCGCCGCCGCGCGAAGCGCCTCCAGCTCCTGCTTCTTCTTGCCCGAGGCGGCCTCGGAAATCTCGCCGTTGTTCTTCGTGTGAATCACGAGCACCGCACCCTCGAGCTCGGCGCAGTTCTGCTCGAGCCACGCGCCGACTTCGTCGCAGTTGCGCGTGTCGTCGACCATGACGAACAGCACGGCCTTCCTGCCCAGGGTTTCGTGCTCGGCGAAGCTGCCGCGCCATTCCTCGATGCCGAGCTGCAGGTAGTCCTCGTAACGCTCGGCGAAGATTGCGCTCTTGCGCTCCTCGAGCCGTGCGCGGCTCGGCGCGTCCGGCAGCACGGGGTGCTTGACGACGTTCTGGTGGATGGCCTCGACGAGCGGATAGTCCGAGACCGTCTGCGCGAAAATCGCCCCGTTCAAGTGTCGCGGCGTCGCGGTCACGTCCACCTGCAGAGAGAGGCTTCTATCCTTCTGGAGCATGCGGTGGTGGATGTCCTGGATGCTCTTGAACCACGCGAGCCGGCTGTCGTGGATGTGGTGCGCCTCGTCGTTGAATACCGCCAGCTCGTCGATCTCGCGCACGATTTCGCCGAGGTCGGTTTTGCTGTCGGTCGTCTTGCCGGCCGGCCGCGGGCCGAACGGCGCGAGGAAATAATCGCGCAGGTCGTCGTCCTCCAGCGAGGGATCGTGCACGTCGCCGAGGAAAACGCGATGGATATTGGTCAGGAACAGGTTGCCGGTATCGCGCACGACCCGGACGTCGTCCTGGATGTGCAGCGTGAGCTGGAAGTCGTCACGCCAGTTGCGGCCCTCGTGGCCGTTGTCCGGCAGGATCGGATCGTTGAAGAAAATGCACAGTCCGTCGAAATCCGCGCGCAGCCGGTCGAGCACGATGATGTTCGGCGCGATGAGCAGAAAATTGCGCGACAGTGCCGAGCCCGGCTCGTAGATCCTGTGAAAGAAACTCCAGGCGATGAGCAGTGCGAGCACCTTGGTCTTGCCGGCGCCCGTGGCCATCTTGACGACGTAACGCGGCCAGGCCTCGTCGAACATGCCCGCCGAGACCGCGCCCGAGGCGTCGAAGCGCATCAGGTCGAACTTGTCCCGGGCGCGGCGCACGTCGTGCAGCCAGATCACGGTCTCGACGGCCTCGCGCTGGGCGAAGTAATAGTGGAACGGCGAAAGCGTGCCGTCGGCGTTCGCCGTCAGATGCTCCGTCTCGAACCACCAGCGCAGCAACGCGCGCGAGGTGTCGGAGGCTCCCGGGTAGCCCGCATCGCGCCAATCCGCGACTTCCTTGCGGATCCTGGCGACGAGGGGCGGCAGGAGCTTTTCGTAGGCCGTATTGCGAAGCTCCTCGGCCGCCGGGAACCAGCGCTGATCCGGCAGCAAGGCCGCGTACGGCGAGTCCGGGAATTCGGGATGCAGCGCCATGGGGTCCCCTGTTGCAGGCTGCCAGCTATAGCATGGTTTCAGGCGAGTGTTGAAGTCTGCTGGCATGGCCATCTTGGCTTTCGCCGGCAGTATGGGCGAGCAACCGATGATAGGAAGGGCTGTGAAAAACGGTTACGGTCCTGCAGGGAAAGGGGCGTCCACTCTATCCAAAGGCTGCACCGGCTCCTCGAAGTAACGGTGCAGCTCGCCCGGCAGCTCGCGGTAGTCTTCCTCGTCGAGGTCGTGCGGAAACGGGCGCGAGTTGTAGGTGTTCCAGAACAGGATGGTTTCATCGCGCAGTGATGGACGCTTCATATCCTCGAGCAGCGCCGCGAACGCCTTGCCGGTGTAGGTGCCTTCCAGCGATAAGCTCTCGTGCTCGCGCGCCAGCGCCACGGCGCGCATGCCTTCGGGGGTGAAGAGGGCATACTTTTCGCCGTAGAACTCATCCCTCAACTCGATGCCCGCGAGCGGACAGGGCGGAAACGCCGGGTCGAGCCGGCTGAGCAGCCGATTGACGTTGCGATAGAGGCGCGCCAATCTGGCGCGATTGGCGATCCGTTCCGCCACCACGCGCACGGCGACGATTTTCGTTTCCAGGCCCGCCGCGCGCAGCCCCAGCGCGAGCCCGGCGGCCGTGCCCATGGTTCCGAGCGCGACATATAGCCGTTGCGGCGGCGGCAGCTCGCCACGCAGGACCTGGGCGGCGAGCTCGAGGCCGGCGCTCACGAAACCGACCGTGCCGAGGATCGACGAGCCGCCCAACGGAATGTTGAATGAGCCGTGCGGGCGGACTCTGCCGGCTGCCCGATCACTGGCCGCCACCTCGAGTCTTGCGCCACAGCGCTTCGCGAACAACAGGTTACGCGCAACGTAGCGGCCGTTGGGTTGATGGTACAGGACGGAGGTGCTGGCGAGGCCGAGCCCGCCCGCGTAGATCGCCGTTGCGAGCGCGTGGTTCGAACCGGCCGCGCCGAGCGTCAGGACATGATCCGCACCGCCCTGCCGGGCGCGGCCCAGTAGGAACTCGAGCTTGCGCACCTTGTTGCCGCCGTATCGCAGCGCGCTAACGTCGTCCCGTTTGACGAACAGCTTGCGAGCGCCAACTGCGTCTCCGAGCCGCTCGAGGCTATGCACAGGCGTCGGGAATTCGCCAAGGCCGACGTACGGCAGACGCCCGGCGAGCCCGGGATAAGCCTCGAACAGAGCGATCATCGATGAAGCCTGCGCAATCGCTGCTCCCGGTGCAAGCCCGCGCCGCCACCGGCGCAACGTTCTATGCTACCTTTGGGAAAGCAAGTGGAGCTCCGAGTGCAAGAACGTCCCACTCCGGGAATCCAGGTCCAAGCAAGCCCCGACTACGAGCGGTCCATAGTGGCGTCTTCCGCCTCCGTCACCGCTTTCATAGGCCGAACACGCCGCGGGCCGGTCAACAGCCCGGTCTATATCTACAGTCCCCAGTCGTTCCAGCGCTACTTCGGGGGCCTGTGGCGCGAAAGCCCGCTGAGCTTTGCCGTCGGGCAGTACTTCGAGAATGGCGGCCGCAGTGCCGTCATCGTGCGCGTGACCAACGGCGGCGCGCGCGCAACCATCGACCTGCCGGCCGGCGACGACGTGCTCGTGCTGGAAGCGAACTCGCCGGGCTCGAACGAAAACCTGCGCGTGTCGATCGATTACGACGGCATCGGCGACAACGAGCCCGATTGCTTCAATCTCGTCGTGCAGCGCGTCCGGCAGTTCGGCTCCGAGCGGGTCGAGGACCAGGAATTTCTCACGCGGCTTTCCGTCAATCCGGAAACCAGGCGCTATGTCGCCGATCTGCTGCTCGGCTCTCAGCTCGTGCGCGTGCGCGGCGCAGTACCCACCGCGCGGCCGGACAAGACAACCGACGCCGCCGCGGGCTCGGCTGTCAGCTACGTCAATGCCAACAACGACGGCAGCGACGGCGAGCCGCTGACGGATTACGACATCATCGGCTCGGCCGCGGACGCAACCGGGCTGTTTGCGCTGTCGAATATCGAGCAGCTCAGTCTGTTGTGCGTGCCGTCGCTTTCGCCGGAACGCGACGTCGGAGCTGTCACACTGCTGGCGGCGGCGCGTTACTGCGTGCAGCGCAAAGCGATCCTCATCGTAGATCCGCCGGCGGACTGGCACACGGCGGATGAAGCGCGGCGAGGTCTGCGACGGCTCAACTTCGCGTCCGAGAATGCAGCGCTGTTTTATCCAAGGGTGTTTGCGACCGACCCGGACACGGGGCGCAAGTTCCCGGCCGGGCCGTGCGGCGCCATCGCCGGCATGATTGCACGCGGCGACGAGCGCGCAAATCTCTGGCAGGCACTGACCGGCGAAGGTACGGTTTTGCGCGGCACGCGGCCGGTGACGACGCTGGAGCCGGAGGAGGTCGAAATGCTGCGCGCGGCAGGCATCAATGCGATTGCGCCCTGGCGCACGAGTTTCGCAGTGGACGGCCGTGCGCGGACGCTTGCGCACGGTGACTGGCGTCAGGCCGGCTGGAGCGATTTCGCCGCCCGGCGCACGGCGCTGCACGTCATCGGCAGCCTCGAGCGCGGCACGCATTGGGTGGTGTTCGTAAAGAGCGATGCGTCTCTCTGGGCGCGCGTACGGCGTCAGGCGATGGAGTTTCTGCACGAGCTTTACAAGCAGGGCGCCTTCCCGGGTGACACGCCGGCGCAGGCTTATTTCGTCAAGTGCGATGAGCAGACGACGACCGGCTTCGATATCGAGACGGGCATTCTGCACATCGTCGTCGGCTTTACGTTGGCAAAGCCCGGCAATTTCTTTGTATTCAATATAGCCCAGCGCGTAGGGGAAAGCAGCGTGACGCCCGTCGGCCTCAGTCCACACTCGCTGGCCGGGGGCTGTTGACAGGAAAATGGGGACATTCCGCGCCGTACGCCGAATCCGCCACCGCCCGGCGTCTCGATAACGAACACGTCGCCCGGCAGCATCTGCGCGCTGGCGGTGGCGCCGAGCATTTCCACTGTGCCGTCCGCCCGCTCGATGCTGTTGCGTCCGAGCTGGCCCGGCTCGCCGCCCGCCAGACCGAACGGCGCAACGCGCCGGTGGTTCGACAGGATGGCTGCATCGAGCGGCTCGAGAAACCGGATGCGGCGCACTACGCCGTCACCGCCCCGCTGTCGTCCGGCGCCGCCTGAGCCGCGACGGATGGCGAACGAATCGACGCGAACCGGAAAACGCCATTCCAGTACTTCGGGATCCGTCAGTCGGGAATTCGTCATGTGCGTGTGCACCGCGTCCGCGCCGTCGAAGTCCGCCCCCGCGCCGGCACCGCCGCAAATCGTTTCGTAGTATTGATAGCGCTCGTTGCCGAAGGTGAAGTTGTTCATGCTGCCCTGCGCCGCGGCGAGCACGCCGAGCGCGCCGTACAGCGCATCCGTCACGCACTGCGATGTCTCCACGTTTCCAGCCACGACCGCCGCGGGCGGCCGAGGGTTGAGCAGACAACGCTCGGGGATCAGCACTTCGAGCGGCTCCAGGCAGCCCGCATTGAGCGGAATCGCACGGTCCACGAGCGTGCGGAACACGTAAAGCACGGCAGCCTTGCACACCGAGGCGGGCGCATTGAAGTTATCGTCGCTCTGCGGAGACGTGCCGCTGAAATCGATGCTGGCCTTGCGCGCCTGCCGATCGACACGAATGCGCACGCAAACGCGGCTGCCGTTGTCCATCTCGTAATCGAACTCGCCGTCGTCGAGCACCTCGAGAACGCAGCGAACCGACTCGGCCGCGTTGTCCTGCACGTGGCGCATGTAGGCGCGCACGACGTCGAGCCCGAAATGCCCGACGACCCGTTCCAGCTCTTGCATACCCATTACATTCGCCGCCACCTGCGCCTTGAAATCGGCGATATTCTGGTCCGGGTTGCGTGCCGGGAGCCGGCCCGCAGCGAGGTGCTTGCGGATGGTCGTTTCATCCAGCCTGCCGCGATGCACGATGCGCAGGTTATCGAACAGGATGCCTTCTTCGTCGATGTGCCGGCTGTGCGGAGGCATCGATCCCGGCGTAATGCCGCCGATATCGGCGTGGTGAGCGCGCGAAGCGACGCAAAATCGCAGTTCCTTGCCGCTTTCATCGAACATGGGGGACACGACCGTCACATCCGGCAGGTGCGTGCCGCCGTTGTAGGGCGCATTCAGGAGATACGCATCGCCCGGCGTGAGTCTGCCTGCGTTCTGCTCGAGCACCGTGCGCACGGAATCGCCCATGGAGCCGAGGTGAATGGGAATGTGCGGTGCATTGGCGACGAGCCCGCCGTTCGCGTCGAATACGGCACAGGAGAAATCCAGCCGCTCCTTGATGTTGACCGAGTGAGCCGTGTTCTGGAGCACGCTGCCCATCTGTTCGGCGACGTGCATGAACAGGTTATTGAAGACTTCGAGCAACACCGGATCGGCGGCCGTGCCGGCAGCCGTCTCGCGGCGCGGCACGGCGGTGCGCTCGAGGACGAGGTGCCGGTATTCGTTGACTGCGAGCCGCCATCCGGCCTCGAGCACCGTCGTGGCGTTGTCCTCGACGATCAGGGCCGGCCCCGCAATCTCCGCGCCAGTATCGAGCCCGGCGCGCGAATAGAGCGGCACTTCCTGCCAGATACCGTCGGCATACACGCGCGCAGCACAGGTCGGCGCCGCAGCTCTGTCGCCCGCCACGCGGGGCGTCTCTGCAAAAGCGCCGGATTCACCGATGGCTTCGACGCCAGCCGCCGCGACGATAACCGGCTTGTCGCCGGTCGCAAAACCGAAGCGCCGACGGTGACGCGCCTCGAAGTCCGCGCGCATGGCGCCGGCCTCGTCGACCTGAACGGCGAGCTGCGTGTCCGATCCGGCGTAACGCAGATACGCTCGGCGCTCGACGCGCATGCGTTCGTCGGGAATGCCCTGCGCTTCCAGCTCGGCGCGCGCGTCGGCCTCGAGCGCCGCGATCGTCTTCCCGAGCATGTCGATGCCTGCATCCTCGAGCGGCGCCTCGAGGGTACGCTCGCGCAGCGCACGCAAGTCGGCAAGCCCCATACCGTAGGCGGACAGCACGCCCGCGTGTGGGTGGATGAGGATAGTGCGCACGCCGAGCGTGTCGGCGACACGACACGCATGCTGCCCGGCAGCACCGCCGAAGCAGCAGAGCACGAACTCGGCGGCGTCGCGGCCGCGCTGGATGGTGATCCGCTTGATGGCGTTCGCCATTTTCTCGACTGCGATGCGCAGAAAGCCTTCTGCAAGCGCCGCTGGCTTTCGCGGTTGCCCGGTCTCATTTTCGACGCGTCGCGCAAGCTCAGTAAAACGCTTTTCGACGATGCCGGCATCGAGCGATTCGTTGGCGCCCGGGCCGAAAGTTTTCGGGAAAAATCCCGGCTGGATGCGGCCGAGCAGCACATTGGCATCAGTGATCGTAAGCGGCCCGGCGCGCCGGTAACAGACTGGACCCGGGTCCGCGCCCGCCGATTCGGGACCGACCTGCAGGCGACCGGCATCGAATGCCAGCACCGAACCCCCGCCGGCGGCGACGGTGTGGATCTTCATGACAGGCGCGCGTACGCGCACGCCGGCAATCTCGCTGTCGAGGCTGCGCTCGAATTCGCCGGTAAAGACGGAGACGTCGGTCGATGTGCCCCCCATGTCGAAGCCGATGAGTCTGTCGTAGCCGGCTGCGGTCGCAGTACGCACCATGCCGACAACGCCGCCGGCCGGACCGGACAGAATCGCGTCCTTGCCACGGAAGCGATGCGCGTCAGTGAGGCCGCCATTGCTCTGCATGAACATGAGCCGCGCCTCGCGCGCCGGCGCGCAGAGCTCCCGGGCGAGCATGCTCACGTAGCGCTCGAGCAGCGGCGACAGATACGCATCGACGACCGTCGTGTCACCGCGGCCGACGAGCTTGATCAGCGGGCTGACCTCGTGCGAGACAGAAACCTGCGTAAAGCCGAGCTCGCGCGCAATTTCAGCCGCCTTCTGCTCATGAGCCGGGTAGCGCCAGGCATGTATGAACACGATCGCCAGCGCGCGAAGGCCCGCGGCGCGAAGGGTCTCGAGATTCTGCCGCAGGCGCAGCTCGTCGAGCGGCTCGACCACTTCGCCACGTGCGCCCATGCGCTCGTCGACCTCTACGACGCGCGCATAAAGCATTTCGGGGAGCACGATATGCCGCGCAAAAATGTCCGGCCGGTTCTGGTAGCCGATCCGCAGTGCGTCGCCGAAGCCACGCGTGATGACCAGCGCCGTCGGCTCGCCCTTGCGCTCGAGCAGCGCATTGGTCGCGACCGTCGTGCCCATCTTGATGGCCTCGACGCGTGGATCGTCGCCACCGTGCTCGTCGAGGATGCGCTCGATCGCGTGAGCCGCCGCATCGCGATAACGAGCGGGGTTTTCAGAAAGAAGCTTGTGAGTCAGCAGATGGCCATGCGGATGCCGCGCAACCACATCCGTGAATGTGCCACCGCGGTCGATCCAGAATTGCCAGCCTTCATGCATTGCCGGGATTCTAGCGCGCATCCGCAGGACCGGTTTCAAACGGCCACGCCGCGGCGTGTCATTCAACGGTGGCGGGCGAATGAATTCGGCCCTGCCGAGGCAATGCGCTCCATGCGTTATGATCGGCGCCATGTCGCGCAGCCAGGCCGTACTGCTCACGTTGCTTGTCTACAATGCAGCGCTTCTCGCCATCGGCCTCTGGGCGAGCCGCCGCATGAGCGACACGCTCGACTTCTTCCTCGGCGGCCGCCGGCTTGGCGGCTTCGTTGCAGCCATCAGCGCGTCCGCAAGCTCCTCGTCCGCCTGGACGCTGCTCGGCGTCAGCGGCGCGGCCTATGTCTGGGGGCTGCCGGCGTTGTGGCTGTTTCCGGCGACGCTGCTCGGTTTCGTCGTCAACTGGGTGTGGGTCGGTCCGAGGCTCATGGATTTGAGCCGGCGTGAGAACGCGGTGACGCTGACCGGCGTCATCGCAGGCTCGCGCGGCTCGCCGCTGCGGCCGTTCATCGTGGCCCTGAGCTCCTTCATCGTCCTTTTCTCATTCCTCTTCTATATCGCCGCGCAGTTCCAGGCCGCCGGCAACGGCTTCATCAGCGTGTTCGATCTTTCAATGACGATGAGCGTGCTCATCGGCGCCGGTATCATTGCTCTTTACACGCTGCTCGGTGGTTTCTGGGCGGTTAGCGTCACCGACGTGTTGCAAGGCTTGCTCATGGCGGCGACGGCGATCGTGCTGCCGTTTGCCGCGCTGGCTGCCGTGGGTGGATTCGGTGCGCTCACGCACGGCCTGTCCGTCGCCGCCTCGCCCGATGATTTGCCATACGGGCCGCCGCATACGCTGATCGCCGCGACCGGATTCGTGCTCGGCACGCTCGGCATCGGTCTGGGCTATCCAGGTCAGCCGCACGTCGTCAATCGCTTCATGGCGCTCGACAGCTCCCGCGCGCTGGCCCGCGGGCGCTTTGTGGCGATCTCGTGGGCGCTGATCATCTATGCCGGCATGTTATTGCTCGGCCTGTGCGGGAGAGTGCTGTATCCGGCGGTGGCCGACGGCGAGCAGATTTTTTTCGAGGTTGCCAACCGCCTGATGTCGCCGGTGCTTGCCGGTGTCATGCTCGCGGCAGTACTGTCGGCGATCATGTCCACCGCCGACAGTCAGCTTCTCGTGGCCGGTTCATCGGTGACGCACGACTGGCAGCCGGCCGGCGCCGATTCGCGGCGCGCATTGCTCGTCTCGCGTCTGATGGTGCTGGCGCTCAGCGTGGTTGCGGTATTGCTCGCGCTGTATGCACCGCAGGCGATCTTCTCGCGCGTGCTGTTCGCCTGGCACGCGGTCGGTTCGGCATTCGGTCCGTTGCTCGTGTTGCGGCTCGCCGGCTTCGATATCCGCCCGGCGGCAACGCTCGCCTCGCTGGCCGTCGGCTTCGGGCTTACAGTGATCATCCACTTGTTTCCGGACGCGCCCGGCGATTACCTCGAGCGTCTACTGCCGCTGGCGCTCGCGTTCCTGATTGCATGGCTCGGCCGTGTGCGCCGGGTAGCCGAATCGCCGTCGGCCTGAATTCGATGCGTGTCGATCGCCTTTTCCGCATCCTGCTCGCGCTCGCCATCACGTTCGCGCTGCTGGCAGTGGTCGCAACCGCGCTGTTCGTGACCGAATCCGCATTCGCGGTCTGGGATCGCCTGCGCGCCGCGCCTCGCTGGCTGTTCTATTTCTACGTGAGTGCGATCGTCACGGCTGTGCTGGCAAGCGCCTGGGCGATCTGGCGCCTCCTCAGACCGTCGCGTACGGCCAAAGCGGCCCCCGCTACAAAGCGGGTCACCGAAGACGAGCTGCAGAGCCGTCTCGCGGCTGCCGAAGCCGCGGGACTGGAGGTGGGTGACGTGCGCCGCGAGCTCGACAGCCTCGAACAACGGCGCTCTGCCGGCCGCGTGTACGTCGCCTTGTTTGGCGACATCAGCACGGGCAAAAGCGCACTGATCCGGGCGCTCGTCCCGGATGCAGCCCCGCATGTCGACGTCCGCGGTGGATCGACGCGCAACATCCAGCACTACAAATGGCTGAGCCCCGTCGGCGACGAGCTGATACTTGCCGACGTGCCGGGCACCAACGAGCCGGGCGGCGTGCTGGAGGCTGCGGCGCGAGAGGAGGCGCAACGCTCGCACGTGGTCGTGTACGTCTGCGACGCCGATCTGACTCGCGATCAGTTCGCGAGCCTCGAGGCCTTGCGGAAGCTCGGCAAGCCGGTTGTGCTTGCCTTGAACAAAAGCGATCGCTACTCCACGGCGGAGCTCGAAGCGCTGCGGGAACGACTCCTCGCCCGGGCTTCCGGAGATGCCGGGGACCTCGAAGCCATGGAAGTCGTTATCGTCGCCGCCGGCGGCATCGAACAGGCGATAACGGTTACGCCGGACGGCAGCGAAAAGGCCATCGAACGTGCCCGCGAGCCTGAGGTCGCGGCACTGCTCGCCGCGCTGCAGCGGCGTCTCGATCACGACCCGGCCGCGCTCGAGACGCTGCGCGACAGCGCCGTTTTTCTGCTGGCAGCGCGCAAGCTCGACGCGGTGGAAGCGCATTATCGGCGAGGCAAAGCGCGCGAGCTGGTCAAGAGCTACACGCGCAAGGCCGTGATCGGCGCGCTGGCAGCCGTGACCCCAGGCACCGACGTTCTTATCCAGGGTTTCCTGGGCACCAGCCTCGTGCGCGAGCTCTGTGCGCTCTACAATGCGCCCGCGCGCGGCCTCGACATCCAGCAGTTCCTGGATCTGAGCCAGAGCAAGGCCGGCAAGGCTTTTCCGATCCTGCTCGCGGTGGCCGGCAATGGCTTCAAGGCGTTTCCGGGGATCGGCACCGTGGCTGGCGGGCTCATGCACGCCGTCGCCTACGGGCTCATTTTCGATGCGCTGGGCGCGAGCCTCATCGACACGCTCGAAGTGCGCGGCGAGCTCAAGCCCGCGCCCGCCGCCGCGCGCTTCGAGGAGAACCTGCATGAAGATCTTTCCGGCCGCGCGCGAGCTCTGGTCAAGGTGGCGCTCGCCGCGAACGAAAAACGCGAACGAAGCGACTGATCCGGCGCGCGGCGACCGGCACCTCGCTCTGGCTCGCGAAAGCCTGCGCGAGCTGGTCGATGATCCGCGCGTGCCGCCGGCTGTGCGCTCGACACTGGCGGCCGACTACGCCGACATCGAGCGCATGCTCGACAAGCTCGAGCACGGCCACGTGCACATCGCTGCGTTCGGCCGGGTCGGCGTCGGCAAGTCCTCGCTCCTGAATGCGCTGCTCGGCAGCGAAACCTTCTCGGTCAGCCCGCTGCACGGGGAGACGCGACAAAGCGGGCTCGGCCAGTGGCGGCAGTACGAGGCGAGTGGCGTATTCCTCATCGACACGCCCGGCATCAACGAAATCCAGGGTGAAGATCGCGAGCGCATCGCGCGCGAGGCCGCGCAACGCGCCGACCTGATCCTGTTCGTGGTGGAGGCCGATCTGACCGCGACGGAGCTCGAGGCACTGCGCTGGCTCGCCGCTTGCGGCCGGCCACTGCTGCTCGTGTTGAACAAGGCGGACCGTTACACGACGAGCGAGCTGGAGCGTCTCACGGAATCGCTTGCGCAACGCACGGACGGTCTCGTCGAGGGCCGCGATCTGGTGACGGTTACCGCGCGTCCGTCCCCCGAAACAGTCATCGCGATAGACGGCCAGGGCGGTGAGACGCGCATGCAGCGACAACCTGCGCCGGATGTCGAGGAGCTGCGCGCGAGGTTGTGGGAGATTCTGGAACGCGAGGGAAAGACGCTGGCCGCGCTGAATGCGAGTCTGTTTGCCGGCGCGCTGAGCCAACAGGTTTCCGAACGCATCGTCGCCACCCGCCACGCGCTCGCCGAAAAAATCATCACTACTTACTGCGTAGCCAAGGGCATCGCAGTTGCGCTCAATCCGATCCCGATCGCCGACCTGTTCGCCGCGGCGATGGTCGACGTGACCATGGTTGTGCACCTGTCCAGACTGCACCAGCTTCCCTTGAGCCGCGCTGAAGCCGGCTCACTGATCGGCACCATTTTGAAACACCTGACCGCGCTCATGGGAACGGTCTGGGCCGTGCATGCCCTTTCGTCGGCGCTCAAGCTAGGCACGGGCGGCTTGTCGACATTCGTGACGGCCGGCGCCCAAGGCGCTGTCGCCTACTATGGCACTTACGTCGTCGGCCGCGTGGCCGAGCGATATCTGGCCCTCGGTAAGTCCTGGGGCGAGACCGGTCCGAAACGCGTCGTCAAGGACATCCTGGGCTCGCTCGATCGCGACTCGGTGCTCGAGCGGGCGCGGGCGGATATTCTTGCGTACCTGAGGTCGGGTTAGACGTCGTGGCCACCCGCAACGAAAACCATGCGCGCATCTGGAAAGTGATCGCGCAGATTCCTCGGGGCCGCGTTTCCACCTACGGGCGAGTGGCCGAGCGGGCCGGCTTCCCGCGCGGCGCCCGCCTCACCGCGCAGGCATTACGGGCGGTACCGAAGAACCTCCAGCTGCCGTGGCATCGCGTATTGAATGCGCAAGGCCGTATAGCGATCCCGGATGGCTCGCCGTCTCGGATGCGGCAACGAGAGCTGCTCGAGCGGGAAGGAGTCACATTCGTCGGCGGCCGGGTGAATCTCGAACGTTTCGGCTGGCAGACATCGCTGGACGCGATGCTGTGGCGGCCTGACGATTAGCAGGCCGATGAAAAACACCGTTCTCGGCAGCCTGCTAAGCGATGCAGGGATGCATCGCCATTTTCAAGAACTGCAAGTTTTTGAAAATGCTCGCGATCCGAAAATCACATTTCGGATCGCAGCGTTGAAAAAGCCATGGATGGCTTTTTCATCACCCTGTTAGGAAAGCGCTGGTCGATCAGGGTTTCATCTTTCCGGCGCGTCACCCCGGCGAAAGCCGGGGCGGTGCGACGAATTGCTCGTTAGTTCCTTCAATCGAGCCGGCCGCGAAAGCAGAGGGGCCCGCGGGCCCCTCTGCTCTCCTGCTGGAATCATGCTCTGCTAGCAGGCAGCCGGAGTGGCTGCGCAAGCCGCATTCACCATAGCGGAAATATTGGTGCTCAGAAACAGCGAACCAATGACGGTATTATCGGATTGGCTGGCGGTCTTCACGCCCTGGGCGTCGTTTCTCTGCATGATCGTCCCGTTGTCGAGGCAGCTCGGATAGCCGATCTGGGTGATGTGCGTGAGCCCGCTGTTGGTGCAGCCGAATCCGTTCCAGCCATAACCGTACCAGCCGGTGTTGGTCCCCGGGTACTTGCCGTTTTGCGCACCGAGCGTGATGACGGCAACGTCATTCTTGCATACGATGCTCGGTGTCGCACAGGGATCGGTCCCGTTGAAGTACGCCGCGAGCACCCTGACCTGACTGGCCGCCCAGGTACTGTATGGCGCTTGCCCGTTCTTGTATCCCGGCACGAAGCGGATGTTCGAATAGAGCTGATTCGCTCCGTATTTCGATACGCAGTGCGCCGCGGTGGCAACGATACCCTTCTTGACCAGGGATCCCGAGCACGTGCCGGAACCGCCATTGATGGTGGCGAACAGTCTGCCTGATGCGCGATACGGATAGATTTTATTGGTGGAGCCTGTAGCGCCGTCTGCCCGGGCGGTGGAGAACGGCCGGTTACTGCTGCCGAAAGCCGCAGGCGCGACACCCTCGGCATCGGCAGCCGAAGCATCCGGCGCTCCCAGAAATACGGGGCGCGTCTTGCCGTCGCCTTTGCTGCCCGGCGAAAAACCGGGTGTGCCGGAAGGCGACCCGTACAACAGAGACTCTACTAGGTCATTGGTCGCCTGCTCCTCCGAATAATCATAGGCGACCGGAAGCTCGATCGGCTTTGCATTCACGTAGTCCATGGCGTCCACGCCGCCCCGTTCGGCCGGCAGCGTCAAAAACCGTGATTGTTCCCTCGCGCGAGACCCCGGGCTTGGCCGCCATAGCGCCGGTGGTCAGCGCGCAGCTCAATGCGCCTGCGATAGCAAGCGATGAAGCATTATGTAAAAATCTTGATTTCGTTTTCAAAACTGATATCTCGCTCAATGCCTGGGACGTGGAAGATACGCTCGCGCAGCTACAGACGCGCGCCGGCGTGTGCGCGGGCCGCCAGCCGGAGTCTGCGCTGGGTTTCTGAACCTCGACTGCCCCGTTTTCGACTTGCTGCCAGAGCGAGAACCGCGGGTTTTTGAAAATGCTCGCAATCCGAAACTCGCAATTTCGGATCGCAGAGTTGAAAGCCATGGATGGCTTTTTCAACAACCTGCTAGAGTCCCGGACAATTGCACACGGGCCGCGCTCGAGATGGTCACGGCAAACCCTGGTTCAATCTGGACGATCGGCCACTCCTCGCGGCCGATCAGCGAGTTTCTGGCTCTCCTCGAGCCGGCGCACATCGCGGCCTTGGCGGACGTGCGCCGTCATGCCGGCTCTCGCGCTCATCCTCACTTCAATCCCGGGCCTCTTGCGGAGGCGCTGTCCGCCGAAGGGATCGAATACGCACCCTTTCCGGAGCTCGGCGGTCGCAGGACGCCGAACGCCGATTCGCGTAACACGGTCTGGCGCAATCGGTCCTTCCGTGGCTACGCCGATTACATGGAGACCAGCGAATACCGCGCCGGAATCGACCGCCTCCTGATTGTTGCCGCCGAAAAACGCACCGTGGTGCTGTGCGCGGAAGCCTTGTGGTGGCAGTGCCACCGAGCGTTGATCGCCGATGATCTGAAAGCGCGAGGAATCACCATCTCCCACATCATGGGCGCCGGCAAACCGGTCGAGCACCCGTACACTTCCGCAGCTCAGCTCGTGGATGGAAAGCTGGTTTATGGAGCCGGGACCGGGCCAGCTTAAGCCGGACCGGAACCTTCCCGTCAGGCGGCGGTCCTTTCCACAGCCAGCCTCCCGATGCCACAACAGCAAATTTTTTCACGGAGGTGTCCGTCCATGCAGCCTCGAACCCTACGGCTCGGTCTTGCGCTCCTGTTTGCAATCCCGCCTGTCCTCGAGGCCGACGAGCTGGCGTTGAAGGAGTATGACGTCGTGCGCCTTGCCGAGGCGTCCACGGCATCGTCTGGCAGGAGCCGCTGCTCGATCGCATCGAGGGCAACGCGCTCATCGTCATCAACGATCAGGATGTGCTCGTCGTGGACACGGGCCTGTTCCCGTCCACTGGCCGGCGCATGGCAGACGAAGTGCGCAAGCTGACCAATAAGCCGGTGCGTTATGTCGTCAATACGCACTGGCATGACGATCACCACGGCGGCAACCAGGTCTATCGGGAGATCTGGCCCGATGTCGAGTTCATATCGCACGCCCGCACCCGTACCGACGCGATCGAGCAGTCGCATGAACCCCGTGCCGGGAACACCGCCAGGCTGGAGAAGGCAATCCCGGACCTGGAACGCTGGCTCGGAACGGGCGAGGATGACGAGGGCAAGCCGCTCGACGCTGCGCGGCGCAAGCGCGTCGAACAGGCGATCGCTTTCTACCGTGCCGCCATTCCGGAGCTCGAAAGCATCGAACCGACGACGCCGGATCTCACCTTCGAAGACGCGCTCGTGCTGCGCCGGGGCGAGCGTACGATCGAGATCCGCTGGCTGGGTCTCGGCAATACTCGTGGAGACGTCGTTGTTTTTCTGCCGCGCGAGCGGATCGTCGCCACCGGCGATCTGGTCGTCCATCCCATACCGTTCGGCTTCGGCTCGTACTACGCTGACTGGCCCGACACGCTCGGCAACATCGACGCGCTGGAGGCGGACATAGTCTTTCCCGGACATGGCGCCGTGCAGCGGGACAGCGCCTACATCGACCAGCTCCGGGCGCTGTTTCACGATCTCGTCGTCAACGTGGAAGTTGCAATCGCCGACGGCGCCAACCTGGAGGAAACTCAGGAGCGCGTGACTCTCGCGGAATGGAAAGAGAAATTCGCAGGCTCGGACGACCGCAAACAGAGATCGTTCACGGCCTTCTTCGTGCAGCCCGCCGTGGAACGCGCCTGGCGACAGGCGATGGGCGAGCCGGATACCCAGAAAGTGCAATGAAGCCGCGCCGCATGTGGGAATCCGACCGGGAAGTTCTGCGAGACGGCAAGGTTCATAGACTCGTCGTCCGGCGCGACGGGGCGAACCTCATGTACTCGGCCGCCGTCGAGGCCTGGCAGAGCGATGCAGAGTTCCGTTCGTTTTTCATTTCGCTCCTCGAAGAGGCTCCGTTCGCTGCCTATTTCTGGGAGACTCCGCCGATCACCGGGCCGACGTTCGCGCGCCAGTTCGAGTTCGTTCTCGTCGACAGTGCGTCGCTGGCGCGAATGCATGCGGACAGCAGCGATTTCTCGGGTTATTTCGACGCAGCGGGCAGCGATGAAGCCGCGGTTGGATTTTCGAATCTCGGCGACGACGCATTCCTGATAGCGCCATGCCCGCGAGCGCCAGAGCCGGCCTATACTCATCTGGCGGCTTTCGTGCGCAAAGCGCCGAAGGAACAGCAGCATGCGCTGTGGCAAGCGGTCGGCGCGGCTGTCGAGCGGCGCCTCGACGCACGGCCGCTCTGGCTGAGCACGTCAGGCGGCGGCGTGCCCTGGCTCCACGTTCGCCTGGACTCGCGGCCGAAATACTACACTTACGATCCGTACCGATGGTCAGACTGAGGGCGTACGACATGCAACGAAAGCAACTTCGTTTCGACACGAATTTCGATGTTGTTGCCGGCAATGCACGGGCACAGGCGGCGGTCATGGTGCTCGCTCCCGGCCGGACGACCGGCGGGCCGGATAATCGCCACCGCGGCAGCGACCAATGGCTGTATGTGGTTTCGGGTGAAGGTACGGCCATCGTCGAAGGCAGGCAGCATGCGTTGAGCAACGGAGTGGTGCTGCTGATCGAGCGCGGTGAAGCGCACGAAATTCGAAATGGCGACGACGCACCGCTCGAGACGCTCAACTTTTATGTGCCGCCGGCATACTCCCGCGACGGCGACGAGCTGCCTGCCGGCAAAGCCTGAAAGGTCGCCAAGTGAACCTCACGGCAGCTCCCTGGCTCGAACCCAAATCCTTACGGGCCAGGAGCCAGAACATGATCGGTATTGCGCACTTCAGGCACGGATCCATCGTTTTCGGCTGCTTGCTGGCTGCCTGCGTGCGGCCTGCGGGTTTGCACGAGACAGAAGGGACCGGGATCAGCAAGACGGTTTTTGCGTATGGCTCCTCGATCCCGTCCGATCTGCGGGAAAAGTCGCCGACGACCGGCAGGGCGTCACTATCCGGGACCTGGACTACGCGGCCTACGAGCCCCGGCACGGCCGCATCCAGGCATACCTCGTCGAGCCCGAAGGCGCGGGCCCGTTCGCCGGCGTTCTTTTTTTCCACTGGCTCGGCGAGCCGAACGGCGATCGCGGCCAGTTCCTCGATGAAGCCGTGGCGTTGGCGGGACATGGAACTGTTTCACTGTTGATTCAAGGCTATTTCCCCTGGCTGGAAGCGCCTGTCGATGGGCCGACGGACCGGCAGCAGGTCATCGACCAGGTCATCGAAGTCCGGCGTGCGCTCGATCTGCTGCTGGCACGGCCGCAAGTCGATGCAGAGCGCATCGGTTATGTCGGGCATGACTACGGGGCGATGCACGGCGCGATCGTTGCGGGTCTGGAGAACCGGATCGATACCTATATCCTCATAGCGGGCATGGGCAATTTCGGCGACTGGTCGCTCAAGTATTGGCCGGAGACCGCGGCCGGCGGCGAAGGGGCGTACCGGCAGGCCACGCAGGACATCGATCCGATTCTCTATATCTCCCGGGCCGCTCCGGCCGAACTGCTGTTTCAGTTCGCGGATTCGGATATCTACATTTCACAGGAGACCGCGCTTGCGTTCTACAATGAGGCCAGCGAGCCGAAGCAGATCCAATGGTACGAAGCCGCTCACGACCTCAACGTGAAAGAGGCACAGGATGCCCGCCTGGAATGGCTCGGACGGCAACTCGATCTAGCTGGAGCCGATCATGAACAAGGACGCAAATAGTCTTGTCGATCGCCGCAACTTTCTCCGCGGCATGACGCTTGGGGCCGCTGTGCTCGCGGTGCCCGGCGTTTTCGCTGACGAGCTCGTGCGCACGCCGGCTCAAACGGCAGGACCTTTTTACCCGGACAAACTGCCTCTCGACACCGACAACGACCTCCTGTCCATCAACGGCGCCAGGACGCAGGCTGTCGGCGAAATCACCTGGCTGTCCGGGCGGATTCTCGACGCGCGCGGGAAGCCAATGCACAGCGCAGTCGTCGAAATATGGCAAGTGGACAATAACGGTGCCTATCTGCATGCGCAAAGTGGGAATCGGCAGCGACTCGACGGCAACTTTCAGGGTTTCGGGCGTTTTCTGACGGGGTCGAGCGGAGAGTATCTGTTCCGCACCATCAAACCCGTGCCGTACGGCAGTCGTACGCCGCACATTCATTTCGCGGTGCGCATGCAGGGAATGCACCAGTTCACCACGCAGTGTTACGTCAAGGGCGAGCCTCGCAACGAGCGCGACGGCGTTTTGAACCGCATCGATGATGCAAGAGCGAAGGCCTCCGTGATTGTGCCATTTCTGCCTTTGCAAGCCTCGCGCACGGGCGAGCTGACGGCTCGCTTCGATATCGCTCTCGGATTCACACCGCAGGCGTAATGCGGGCGGCTAGCATGCTGCTGAAAAACTCTGTTTTTCAACATCCTGCTAGCGACGCGCCTCGATGGCATTGCGCGCGATGCGGTCGATCAGGCCGGGCGCGAGCAATTTCAGCCACCGCCCGGCGCGGCCGCGCCAGGAGGTGAACTGCACGCGCTTGCGCTTTTCCATAGCCTCGACGATCAGCGCGGCGCACTCCTCAGCGCTCATGAGCCTGCGCTCCTCGAGCGGGCTCTTGCCGAGCGGCCTGCCATCGGAGCCAAGCGCCCGCTTGTGAATCTCGGTACGCACGAAATCCGGCGCGATTATGGTCACCGATACGCCGCTGTTCTCGAGTTCGATGCGCAGTGAGTCGAAGAAACCGAACAGCGCATGCTTACTGGCCGCGTAGCCGCTGCGCGTGGGCACGCCGGTGAGTCCCGCCAGGCTCGACAGGGCGACGATGCGGCCGCGAGTTTGTTTGAGGTGGGGCAGGGCATAAAAAGTGCACCAGACGCTGCTCAGATAATTGAGGCGCATGATCCGCTCGAACACGCCCGTGTCCTGCACGTCCTCGACTCTCGTCCATAAGGTGCCGCCGGCATTGTTCACGAGCGCATCGAGGCGGCCGAAACGCTCCATTGCCCGTTGGATGAGTTGACGGCAGCGCATTTCATCGGTGAGGTCGGCGCGTACGATCAGCGTTTCCGCGCCGTTTGCGTTGCAGACGGAGGCTAGCGAACCGAGGCGCTCCTCGTTGCGCGCCGCCAGCACGAGCTTCGGTCGCTGCGGCGCGAGCGCCAACGCCAGCGCACGGCCGATGCCTTCGGACGCGCCGGTCACTATGACCACCTGATCCGTAAATGTAGCCATGCCGCCCCTCATGCGGCCCCGATCATAGCAGCGGTGTCGATGTGTCGTTAGAAAATGGGGACATTCCTGATTTCCGTCATTGGGTTAAACGGGACCGTCATAGGAAATCAGGAATGTCCCCATTTTGCGGGCTAAACTCCATCGAAGCTGAATCGATGAACGAGGTCGTGGCCATGCGCAGAATCTGCATTGCTTTGGTTCCGGCGATAATATGCGCCGTGCCGGCCTGCACCGATTCCGAACCGGTTGCTCCGGCCGCTGAGCGTGAAACAGTTTTCGACCCGATGGTGGATACTATCGAAAAGGCTGAACAGGTCGACGACCTGGCACGATCCCGCATGGACACGCTGAATGAGCAGCTCGAGCAATCGGAAGGTGGCCGGGATCCGTGAGCGCACCGACAGCCAGGCCGCAGGCTGGCCGGAAAAGCTGGTCGAAGCATTCCGCACGGCGCATTTCGATATCCTCATCGATCCCCGGCCTGTGACCCTGTCGCTGTATGGCGTCGTGCCGTGCGGCACCCACCGGCTGGAAAAGCGGCTTGCGGTGGTCACCGGCTGGAATCCAGGCATGTCGCGTCCCGATCACGCCGTCAACGAGCAGGCGAACAAGCGACTGGAAGCCCGTTTGCGCGAGGACGGGCTGCGCTACGTGCCTGCGGTAGGACGCAGTCCTGACAGGTCGCACGCAGAGCCGTCGTTCGCCGTGTTCGACCTCGACGCGGACGAGGCCCGTGCGCTGGCCGAGGACTTCGGGCAGGCGGCAGTTTTCTGTTGGGATGGCAAACGCGCGCACCTCGAATGGTGCAGACCGCCGCAGGAGAGCGACCTTGGAACGAATTCCGGAGCCTGAGCTGATGGATGACGAGGCGCAGGCGCGCGCCTATGCGGAGGCGGACTTCAGCGAACCCAACGCAAGGTTTGTCGAGCTGTTTGCGAAGCTGGCGCCTGATTTCGCTGGCGACGTGCTGGATCTCGGTTGCGGTCCGGGCGATATTGCGCTGCGGCTGGCGCGACGCTTTCCCGGCGCGCGTTTCGATGCCGTCGATGCATCGGAGGCGATGCTCTCGCTCGCCCGCCGCGTGCTCGAGGATGAATCCGATCTGGCGGCGCGCGTCGGCTTTCTAAATGCGCGTATCCCCGGCGCACGCATGCCTCGCCCCCGCTACGGGGCGGTGATCAGCAACAGTCTGCTGCATCATCTGCCCGATCCGGGCTTTCTGTGGAAAACTGTGGGCGAATACGCTGCACCGGGCGCGTTCATCCTGGTGATGGACCTGATACGACCGGCGTCGACCGAACAGACAAGCGAGCTCGTCGCGAGATATGCCATCGACGAGCCGGAGATTCTGCGGCGGGATTTCTACAATTCCCTGCTTGCAGCCTTCGAGCCGGCCGAGGTCGAAGTCCAGCTCGCCGAGGCCGGCCTGGAATTTTTGAACGTCAACCCGGTATCCGACCGGCATCTGCTGGTGTCGGGGCGCATGCCGAATTGAGTTGTCATCGACGAAAGGCCGGATGCAGCCTCGATTGCGGGCTGGAACAAGCGCGCAGCGCGGTTCCCGCAGTGCGCCGGCGACAACGCAGCGCCTTGCTGGCCTACGACCGAGCCGGCCCGGCTTGTGGCGGGCCGTGGCTGCTCGCGAGCAGGTATTGCAGTCCGAGCAGCGCGGGATGCTCGACCGTGATGAGCCGGGTCGGAATGGCAGCGAGGTAGCCTCGATAACGGCCCTTGTCCTCGAAGCGCGCGCGAAACTGTGATACCTGCAGGGCGGCTGCGACGTCCGGCAGGATGCCGCCGCTCAGATACACCCCGCCGACCGCACCAAAAGTCAGCGCCACATTGCCCGCCACCGTGCCGAGAAACGCGAAGAACTGATCGAGACAGCGTGAGGCCCGCCCATCCCCCTGCGCCGCCCGTGCGGTGATTTCCTTCGGCGCGAGCTCCGCGGCGTCGGCGTCCGTCTCCGCGGCCAGCGCTTCATACAGATTCGTGAGTCCCGGTCCGGACAGTACACGTTCCGCGGAGCAGTGACCGAAGCGGCTGCGCAGCCTCGTGATGATCCGCGTCTCGATATCGGTTATAGCGGCGAGCGAGGCATGACCGCCTTCGCCTGGCACGGCAATCCAGCCGTCGCCGGCGCGGACGAGGCCCGCGATCCCGATGCCCGTACCCGGGCCGAGCACCACCCGCGCCGCATACGGCAATGCCTGGCCGCCGCCGATGGAAAGCGAGTCCGATTCCCCGAGCATCGGCAGGGAGAGGGCTTGCGCGGCGAAATCATTGATGACGTCGAGGCGCTCGAGAGCCAGCTCGCCTGCGAGCTGGCGGATCGAGAACTGCCAGCGCCGGTTGGTGAACGTGACATGGTCGCCGACGATCGGCGCGGCGACGGCGAAGGCGCCGGATCCGGGCGGAGTATGCGCTTGGTCCGTGAGAAACGCGCGAATGACGTCGCGCAGATTATCGAAGCGGTCGTTATGGTAACTGCGCACCGGCGACCGCCCGCCGCGGGCGTCGAGCAGGGCACACCGCGTATGCGTGCCGCCGACGTCTGCAATGAGCGCCGCGGCACCGCGGCTCACGCAGCGCCCTCTGACAGGTGTCGAGAAACCCGGTTTCCCGGCAGCCTGCCAAGCGGTGCAGGATGCATCGCCATTTTCGAGAACCGCAGGTTCTTGAAAATGCTCGCAATCCGAAAATCGCAATTTTTGTATTGCCGAATTGAGAAAGCCATGGATGGCTTTTTCAACAACCTGACAAAGCGTCCACGAATCGCGTCCGCCACCTCGTGATGTCATTGCGTTCGAGTGCTTCGATCATTGCCCGATGCCGTTCGCGACGTTCGGCGAGAGGCATGGCGATCGCCTGCATGATGCCTTCCGAGACGTCTTCGATGTCGTACGGGTTGACCAGCGTCGCGTCGTCGAGCTCGCGCGCCGCGCCGGCCAGCGTGGAGAGCACCAGCGCACCGGGATTCTCGGGGTCCTGGGCGGCGACGTATTCCTTGGCGACGAGGTTCATGCCGTCGCGCAGCGGCGTCACCACTGCGACGCGAGCGATGCGCAACAAGCCCATGAGCGTGCGTCGCGAATACTTGCGGTTGAGATAACGGATCGGCATCCAGTCCATCTCCGCGTACCGGCCGTTGATATTGCCGGCGGTCTGCTCCAGCTCTTCGCGAATCTCGACGTAGGCCCGCACGCCCGTACGAGATGGCGGCGCAATCTGCATGAACACCAACTCGCCGCGCAGATCGGTGTTCTGCTCGAGCAGGCGTTCGTAAGCCCGAAAACGCTCCGGCAGCCCTTTGCTGTAGTCGAGTCGGTCGACGCCGATGACGAGCTGTCGCCCATGCAGGCTGTCGGCCATACGAGCAATAGGCGGCGTGCCCACGGCCTCCTGCGCGAGCCGCTTGATGCCGGCTACGTCGATGCCGATCGGAAACACATCGGCGTGCACGTCACAGCCTTTGGATCCGACGCGACGGTCGGCGAGCATGGCGTCGCCGAAATCCTGCTGCGCGATGTTTTCCTCGAACGAACGCAGGTCGCGTTGCGTCTGGAACCCTACCACGTCGTAGGCACAAAGCCCGCGCAGCATCGCCTGATACGGGGGTAGCGCGCGCAGCACGTCGACGCCCGGAAACGGCACGTGCAGAAAAAATCCGATCGGCTGCTCGATGCCTGCGCGCCGCAGCTCCGAGGCGAGCAGGATCAAATGATAATCGTGCACCCAGATGAGATCGCCCGGCTCGATGAGCGGCGCCAGCTTTCGCGCGAAGAGTGCGTTGACCCGGCAGTACGCTTCGAACTGCCGGCGGTCGTAGCTGAAGACGCCGAGTTGGAAGTGAAACAGCGGCCAGAGGATGTTGTTGCTGAAACCATTGTAGTAATCGTCGAAATCCTGGCGGTTCAGTGGCAGCGTCGCGTAAGTGACACGGCCGCGTCGCTCGATCTCGGGATCGGGCATGTCGCCATCGACGATTTCGCCGTTCCAGCCGAACCACACGCCGCCGTATTCCTCGAGCGCGGCCAGCACGCCGACGGCAAGGCCGCCCGAGGACTTGCCACCGACAGGGACGCGGTTGGAAACGGCGATGATGCGGCTCAAAACGCGCTTTCCCAGGACCGGCTGAGCCGCGTGGCCGAGTTGATGATGCCGACCATGCTGTAAGTCTGAGGGAAATTGCCCCACAGCTCGCGCGTGACCGGATCGATGTCTTCCGAAAGCAGCCCGTGCGGATTGCGGCAGGCAAGCATATTTTCGAACAACTCGCGCGCTTCATCCATGCGTCCGATTGCCGCGAGCGCATCGATGTACCAGAACGTGCAGATGTTGAACGCCGTTTCCGGCTCCCCGAAATCGTCCTCCGTCACGTACCGGAACATGAACGGGCCGTGCCGGAGCTGTCGCTCGATGGCGTTGACGGTGCCGGTGAAACGCGGATCAGTGGCCTCGACGAAACCGAGTTGATGCAGCAGCAACAGGCTTGCATCGAGGTCGGCGCCGCCGAAGCTCGAGGTAAACGAGCCGAGCGATTCGTTCCAGGCCTGCCGCACGATCTCCTGCTGCAGGCGATCTGCGCGCGCGCGCCAGTCCCGCGCCTTCTCCTGTTCGCCGAGCTGTGCGGCGATTTTCGCCAGCCGGTCGCAGCCCGCCCAGCACATGACGCTCGAGAACGTGTGCACGCGCGCGCGACCTCGATATTCCCAGAGGCCCGCGTCCGGGGTGTCGTACAGCGCCTCTGCGCGCCGGCCGAGCTCCTCGAGGCTCTCGAATAGCGCTGCGTCGCCTTCGCGCACCAGGCGCTGATCGAAGAAGGTTTGCGTCGCAACCAGCACGGCGGCGCCGTAAACATCGTTCTGCACCTGTTCGAACGCGAGATTGCCGATGCGCACCGGCCCCATGGATCGGTAGCCGGCCAGCTCTTCGATAACGTTTTCGCTGAGCCTGGCGCTGCCCGTGATGCCGTACACGGGCTGCAGATGGTCGTCGTCGGCGCGCGCCGCGAGATCGATGATGTAGCGCAGAAAGGCTTCCATGGTCTTCGTCGCACCGAGGCTGTTCAGCGCATGCACGACGAAGTAGGCATCGCGCAGCCAGGAATAGCGGTAGTCCCAGTTGCGGCCGCTGTGGTGAGCCTCGGGGATGGAAGTGGTCATCGCGGCGACTATGGCACCTGTGTCCTCATAGTTGCACATCTTGAGCGTGATAGCGGCGCGGATCACGGCTTCCTGCCATTCGAAGGGAATCTTGAGTCCGCGCGCCCAGCCGCGCCAGTATTCGCAGGTTTCTTCGAAAAACGTGCGGCCTATGCGGTGCACGGATTCGGAAACAGTCTCGTCCGGGCCGAGCAGCATCGTCATTGGCCGCTCGAGCAGGAAGCTGTGCTCCTCGAGCACATCGCTGATGGACGCGTCGGTCGTCAGGCGTACGGTGAACGCCGGCCCGACATAGCGGATATGGTTGCTGCCGAAGGTGCGGGCGGGCGCCGCGCTGCCGTATCCGAAGCGGGGCCGCAGGCGGATGCGCACGCGCGGACTGCCTTCGAGCGGCTCCAGGGAGCGAGCCAGCATGACGGGCCGGAAGCTGCGACCGAACTGCGTGAAGCGAGGCGCGAAATCGAGGAGCTTGACCGTGCCGCCGTGGCGGTCGTACAGCAGCGTTTCGATCACCGCTGTGTTCTTGAGATAACGCTGCTCGGAACGCTCGAAATCGGCGAGCTCGACATCGAAGAAGCCGGCGTCCGCTTCTTCGCCCGAAAGCAGCGAGTGGAACACGGGATCGCCGTCGAAGCGCGGCAGGCAGGCCCAGACCATGCGCCCGCGTGCGTCGAGCAGGGCGGAAATCTGGCAGTTGCCGATAATCGCGAGATTCAGATCGGACTCGAGCGTCGTTCTCCCGTCCGGGGAGGGCGTAGCGGGAGGGGAACCGGCAGCGCACTTTGCCACCCGGGTTTTCAGCCGCTCGCCGACTGCACGCGCACGTCGAGCAGCGAGGCGAGCCAGTCGAGCACGGCACCCACCTCAGCAATATGCCAGGTCGCCTGCGAGTCGTCGCCGACACCGACCCCGATAGAATGGCCGCTCAGTCGGTTGACCGCCGCGAAACCCGCCTCGTCGGTCACATCGTCACCGATGAAAACCGGGACGCGTCCCGCGAAGGGTGCCTCGCGCATGAACTCCTCGATGGCCGAGCCTTTGTTGCGCCCCGTCGGCTTGATTTCGAGCACCTTTTTCCCGCGCAGAAGACACCAGGCATCGCCCAGACGCGCCACGATGTCTTCGAGCCTGGCGCGCACCTCGGCCTCGAGCGCCGGCGCGGCGCGAAAGTGCAGGGCAACGGCCGGACCCTTGTCCTCGACGAGCAACCCCGGGTGCCGCTCGGCGAAGGCCCAGAGCTCGTTCTTTGCGCCGTGCAGGCGTTCCTCATCGGCCATCGCGTGATGAACGCAACCTGTAGCGTCGCGCCGTTCGAGTCCATGCAGCCCGGCCAACGGCAGCGCCAGAGGCGCGAGCATCTGGTCCAGGCTCGCAATGGAGCGCCCGCTGACCAGCGCCATTGCACCGCCGACACGCGCCGGAAGCCGCCTGAGCAGCTCGATGAGCCGGGGCGTGGCCTCGGCCAGGTCGGGGCGGGCGGCAATTTCGACGAGCGTTCCATCGACATCGAGAAAGAAGGCCCAGCGGGGGTTCCAGGCGGGCAGGTCTGAACGGGGCATGGCCCGAACATACCAGAAATCCGGATCAGACTCCGATTTCGCGCCGAGCGACCTCGTATCGCTGCGGCAGACAGCACCATTTCCTGCCGATTTCAAATTGCGACGAACCCGGGGCGCTTGGTGTGCGCCGTCGAGTCGGGCAATATCGGTCCGGGAGTATGCACCATGAGCTTCTGGCTGGGACTCGACCGGATCGGGCTCGCGCTTGCGCGCGCGTTGACGGCGGCGTGCGTTCGCCCGACGGTGCAGCCGGCCGATTATGATCCGGCCCGGATCGATGCGGGCCTGCCCCTGTTTTACGTGCTCGAGAACAGCGGCCTGGCCGATCGTCAGGCCCTGGAGCTGCTCTGCCGGCAACGCGGGATGCCAGGCCCCAACCGTGCCGTGCGTGCCCCGGGCCTCAACGAGCGGCGGGCCGTGCTCTATCTGCGGCACCTGCAGGGGATGGTATTCCGCCGCCCCAGCCGACAGCTCTCCGATCGGCTCGCGCGCCTGGTCAGCGCGCTGAAGCAGGATCCCGGGCTCGAGGTGCAGATCGTGCCCGTGGCGATCTTCTGGGGCCGCGCCCCAGGGCGCGAAGCATCCTGGCTCAAGCTCTTGCTGGCGGAAAACTGGAATGTGGGCGGACGCCTGCGCAAATTGCTGGTGGTGTTGCTCAATGGCCGCGAAGCCGTGTTTCATGTGGGAACCCCGTTGCGTATGCGCCGAATTGTCGACGAGGAGCCGGACGCGGCGCGCGCCGTGCGCAAGATCGCCCGCGTGCTGCGCGCTCATTTCCGCCGCCAGCGTGCAGCGACGATCGGGCCGGATCTCTCCCATCGCCGCACCCTGGTAAGCCAGATTCTGGGCAGCGAGCCGGTGCGTCGCGAAATCGAGGAAACCTTGCGGCGCGAGAAGATTTCGACCAGCCAGGCGACGGCGCGGGCGCGCCGTTATGCGCATGAAATCGCGGCGGATTACTCTCCGAGCTTCGTCCGCGTGATGGAGCGCGTGCTGGGCTGGCTCTGGAATCGCCTGTACGACGGCATCGAGCTCGGCCACGGCAGTAACCTGCCGGAGCTCGCGAAAGGCAACGAGCTCGTTTACGTGCCCTCGCACCGCAGCCATATCGACTATCTGCTACTGCCTTACATCCTCTATCACAAAGGGCTGGTCGTGCCGCACGTGGCGGCGGGCATCAATCTCGACCTGCCGTTCGTAGGCCGCTTCCTGCGCCGCGGCGGCGCCTTCTTCCTGCGACGCAGCTTCAAGGGCAACAGGCTTTACTCGAGCGTCTTCGAGCAGTACCTGGCTTTCAATCTGCGCAAGGGCTTTCCGATCGAGTACTACGTCGAGGGCGGCCGCAGCCGCACGGGACGACTGTTGCAACCGAAACCCGGCCTGCTGGCGATGACGGCGGTCAGCTACCAGGAGAAGCCGCGCCGACCGATCGTGTTCGTGCCGGTGTACTTCGGCTACGAGAAGCTCGTCGAGGGCCCGGCGTTCCTCGATGAACTCGGCGGGCGGCCCAAGCGCAAAGAGACACTGCGCGGCGCACTGCGGTCGATACGGGCACTGCGAGGTCGTTTCGGCAAAGTCTACGTCAATATCGGCCAGCCCATCTATCTCGCTCAGGTGCTCACGGAGCAAAGCAGCGGGCGCCGCAGGAACGGTAACGGCGAGGACCGGCGTCCCGAATGGCTGAGCGGCGTCGTCGCCGAGCTTGCCCGCCGCATCATGACGGGCATCAACAGCGCCGCCGCCGTGGGGCCGGTCAATCTGCTGGCGATGATCCTGCTTGCCACCCCCCGGCGGGCCATGCCCGAACAGGCACTCATACAGCAGATCGAGCTGTCCGTCGCGCTGCTCAGAAAAGCGCCTTATTCGCCGCTGGTCACGATCACCAGGCTTTCCGGCGCCGAGATCATCGACCACGGCGCAAGCCTGGGCATGCTTTCGCGGCGCCCACACCCGCTCGGCGACGTCATCGCGCTGCAGGGCGAGCATGCCGCGCTCATGGCGTATTTCCGCAATAACGTGCTGCACCTGTTCGCGCTGCCGTCGCTGATCGCCTGCTGTTTCCGCAACGCTCCGATGCTCACGCCCGCCCGTCTGCTCGAGCTTGCGCGACTGGCCTGGCCGTACATGCGCGCGGAGCTTTTCCTGCGCTGGTCGGACGACGAGCTGGAGCGTGCCATGCAGCGCGTCATCAGGGTCTTCGTCGATCGCGGCCTGCTCGAGCATCAGGCGGACGAAGACCATCTGATCCGGCCGGGGTCGGGCACACACGGAGCATCGCAGCTCACCGTGCTCGCGCACGGCGCGCTCGAGATGCTCGAGCGCTTCTACATGACGATCGCGCTGCTGCTCAGCCATGGCAGCGGGCGCCTGACGCGAGACGATCTCGAGCACCAGTGCCGGCTGACCGCCGAGCACCTGAGCCTGCTCTATGAGGCGGACGCGCCGGAGTTCTTCGAGCCCTCGCTATTCAGCAACTTCATTGACCGGCTGCTCGAGCGCGGTGTGGTGTGGATCACCGAGGACGGCAGACTGGGATACGACGATTCCCTGCACGCGGTCGACGACGATGCGCGGCTGGTATTGAGCGATCCGGTCCGCCGCAGCATCCAGCAGGCAACCCGCGGCACAGAGCGGAACGAGCCGGCGCTACCGCACGCGGCAACAGCGGGTCGTTGAAGCTCGGATGGGGACATTCCTGATTTATCATTGGCGCAATGACATGCTGGAACATGAATCAGGAAATGTCCCCCTCACACGAATACGAAAATCGCAATTTTTCCGATTGCAGGGTGAAAAAGCCATGGATGGTTTTTGCCAACAATCTGCCAGCGCGTGCAGCATGGTTGTCTTTCGCGTCGCGTTTCGCTATTAAGGAAACTCTGATTTATTCGCTTGATCGGCGATAATGGCAGTTCATTGATTTACGCTGCACGGAGATCGGCACGATGCGTCAACAGACTCTCGCTGCGGGGACTTTTGAAGCCT
>JACDCP010000310.1 GCA_013817465.1 Gammaproteobacteria bacterium
AATGGCGAGGCCGGTATGCCCGGAGTTCTGGTAAGTCTGATGAGTTGCGAGGGCGTCCAGTTGGCGAGCGTGTTCACCGACAATGGCGGAGCGTATGCGTTCAACGACCTCGCCGCCGGCAGCTACCGGATCAAATTCGTCGCGCCGGCCGGGGCGGACATCAGCCCGCCGCGCAAGGGGACCACACGCGGAGGCGACAGTAATCCGGATCCCGCCACAGGGATGACGGAGTGCAAGCCGCTCTCCACCGGTCAAACCCGCCTCGGGATAGACGCGGGCATCATGCGGTAACGTGGGATCAGAAAGCTCGGAAAGGCAGGGATGCCTTTCCCGCTTCGCGCCGACGGCGGCCGACATGTACGAAGCATATGCATAGGCACCGCTGAGCAGCGGATCTCGAAGGCCGTTCCTGCTGTTACAACTCTTCGATTCGCCAACACTTCGAATGCCGGTTTCGGTCGCGTCAATATTTCTGAATATTTCATCGACATTGCAATTCGAAAAGTGTGATTTTTGGACCGTGCACGTTTCGACAAATTGCATTGCGCGAAAACTGACGAAGCATCCATGTCCTTCGTCTCGCAGCGCCACATGCTGTTTTTCCCGGGAAAATAAGCTCTAAACTCGCTCGCGGGCGTTCTCTGTCGCCATTGTGCGACACCATCTTGATCGAGATTTGTCGCCATCATGCGACATTTGCAAAGCTTTTTTTTTAGTGCGACTCTCGCGTTCGAGCGAAAGCTCTCGCGCGACGGGTTGGGGGAATCCGGGCCGCCGCAATCCGCAAACTTCCAGATTCGAAAGGGGCCCGGCAATGCTCACCCTGAAATCGTCGTTTCGATTTCTGTTCTTCCTCATTTCCGCATTTCACGTTTCGACCAATGTCTGGGCTGCATATCCTTATCTGGATGATGCCAATGAGCCGAAGTCGTCGTCGTCCACCAGCTCCGCACCGTCCGTGAGTCATCACTTGTTTCCTCGCGTGCTGCAGCACGAAACGTTGGGCGGGGCCTCGACAGAGGCGTTGTCGAAATACCATTTCATCGACGCGCATGGCTCTGCGTTCAGTCAGATAAAAACGATTCAATCAAATTATTCTCCGGAAACGATGATGCTGCGTCACATCTCCGGACGCGCATATCAGTCCTATAGCACAAAGGCCGCTTGCCACATCACCAATGGGGTTGCTTTTGCATTCACGGGCCCCATCAGCCAGGGCGGTCCAAGCTCGTCAGGCTGCAACATTTTTGCCGGGCACTGGTTGTACAAGGCCGGGACCACGCTGAGCCAGTCGATCAACGCGAGCGCTTTGTCTCTGCGCGTCGCGGACGCCTCGAAGATCAAGGCGGGTCAATACGTGGTGATCTACAACGGTCCCGCAGGCTCTTTCAACAATGCGGAGCACGTGAAGGTTACCGCCAGCGATCCATCCACTGACACGCTCACGCTGCAGGCGCGCGGCTACAAGTCGAACGCCGCGTCCCATGCAGCGGGCTCGATCGTCGCGCAGCACGTGCTGGGACAGGGATCGGACTCCCGGCTGTGGGCCTACAACATGAGCTCCGCGTCACCCAGAGACGGCAACAACAAAACCTTCGGTCAGTTTTACGCGGATTGGCTGCAAAAGAACCTGATGAGGACGAAGAACGGAGAGACGACTGGGGCCAAGGTGGCGGGCATTCTGTTCGACGCCGATTTCTATTTCGATCTGGCGTCGGCTGCCTCGGACGCCAACAACGACCTGGTCAAGGATGACGGGTTGAGCGGCGCCGGGGTGAACTGGCTGGGCGACGGCCTGGATGCTTTCTACAAGATGGTGTCGGACCGCTTGCCCAATCATTACGTGTTGTCCGGCGTCCACGATGGCCGCGGCTACACGTCCGCGCATGGCGCGCAGATGGAAAACTGGCTCGACTATGGCAATGGCGACTTCAACAGCAACCCGAAGTACCACCAGCTCAATGCCATGGTAGTCAATTATCTGTTCAACATGGGTGCACGAACCACGAGCGGTCGTCTCACGCACAACCTCACGAAAACTCCCACCCGACTCTATCCAGGCAACGGTGCGAAGCCCGCTTCGAACGCGCCGGTCCGCATGGGCCTGGCCTTGACTTTGATGGATGACGGCTACTTCGGCACGCATTCCCGTCTGACGCCGGATGCGTGGTGGGACGAGTACGCTGTCGACGTCACACCCAACTCACCCAACTACGGCACCGCCGTCCCGAAATCCGACGTCAGCCGCGTACACCAGCATCGGGGCTGGCTCGGCCGTCCGGTCGCGCCATTCACGCGCGTCTACGACGACACCAAATTCGCGCCGCAGCAGTCACTGCTGTACGACGGCTTGTTCAACAGCAGCCTCGGCAACTGGTCGTCCAAAGGGGTGAAAATCAGTCGCGTGACCAGCGGGCAGGTCGAAGGCGCCGGCGCGCTGCTGGCCTCGACCATGAGCCCCTATGGCCGCGACCTCGGCGCCGCGAAGATCCAGAGCGAAAACATCAACCTCGCCGCCGGCCAGGAATACACGATCGCGTTCTCTGCGCGCGCCTCGAAGTACCGCGAAATCAGGGTTGCCCTCGGCTCGCAAACGGAACGTCTGCCGCTCGGAACGGGCTGGCGGCGTTATGTCCTGTCGTTCGTTCAGACGAAAAACCAGAACTCGCCGCTGATATTCCAGGTCGGCCGCGAGAATACCCAGGTCTGGCTGGATTCGGTCTACGTGTTCGATGAAACCGCCAATGTCTTCCGCCGGGATTTCGAGAACGGCATTGTGCTGGCGAACGCGACTCCGCGGAGCAGAACCATCGATCTCGCAGGCGAATTCCTGCGCATTCAGGGCACCCAGGACGCGGCGATCAACAAT
>JACDCP010000112.1 GCA_013817465.1 Gammaproteobacteria bacterium
GCGCTGCAGATAGGCCGCGCCGAGCGCGGTCGCCATCAGCTCGCCCAGCGCCAGCGTGCGCGCGTGCAGGCGGAAGCTGGTTTCTCCGACCAGTGCGACGCCTGCCGCGATCTTGCGCAGCTCGTCGAATGGGTCACGCAACAGCGCCTCACCATCGACGCCCAGCGCTTCCGCGAGCGCCAGGTGACACCGCTCGATATCGCCGATGAGCGGCTGGCTGTCGCCGGAGGCCGCCGTATCCAGAAGCTGCTCGAGGCGGTTCGAAATTCCGGCGAGCGCCGAGTGCACGACAACGGGCTTGAAACCGAGGCCGATATGCTCAGCGATCTGTGCGTGAATCGTTTCCCAATTGGCCGCGGAGGAGACGCTGGTGCCCCCGAATTTCATGACGATCCAGGGCAGGCGGCTCCGCTCAGACATCGGTCATCGCTTCATCCGTCATGCCGGCGCGCTCAGATCGAACACGGCTTTGTAGCGCGGCTTGTCGTGTCGCTCGAGGTAATACGTGAACTGCCGGCTGTCCGAATCGATCTCGAGCGTCCACACGTTCGTCGCGGCCTCGGGGATCAGCTCTACGGTGTCGGCATCGGCAGGAAAGCTTTGCCGATCCGGCGTGCCGTCCGCGGTGGCCCGGCCGCCGTACATCGTGATCTCGTCCGGCGTGCCGTCCGGATGGCGATGATCGTGCTTGAACAGGAGCCGCCCGTCGGCGAGCGTGAGCAGCCAGGTTCTTGAGGTGTCCTCGCCCACCCGGAAAGGTATGCGGATTTCGTCTTCGCTGCAGGATTGGACGGACATGATCAGTTTCTTGCCGACCATCGGGTCGTCCGGATCCTCGGGAAACTCGGTGGCGCCTGCAAAGCTTTGCCCGCAGAGCTCGTGCAGGTTCGCGAAGAATGCCTCCTGCGCAGCGGACCCATCGCCCGCGGCGTGCGCTGCCCCGAGATAAAGCAACGCGAACGCGGCGACGCCGATTCCTTCCCTGTATCTCATAGAATCTCTCCTTGCGTGTTCCGTTCGCAGAATCAACTCAGTTTCAGCCAGGTTGTCTTGAGCTCCGTGTATTTGTCGAGCGCGTGCAGCGATTTATCTCGCCCGGTGCCTGATTGCTTGTAGCCGCCGAACGGGACCGTCAGATCCCCTTGCTCGAAGCAGTTGACCCAGACCGTGCCGGCGCGCAGCCGGCGCGCGACGCGATGCGCCGTCGATACGTCGCTGGTCCACAGTGCCGCCGCCAGGCCATATTGAACGTCGTTCGCGATTTCGACGGCCTCTTCGACGGTCTCGAAGCGGATGGTCGACAAGACCGGCCCGAAGATCTCTTCCTGGGCGATGCGCATGTCGTTGCGCACCTCATCGAAAATCGTCGGCTCGATGAAGTAACCGCCGTCACCGACCTTCGCCGGATGGCCGCCCATGCGCAAAATGGCGCCGCCGGCCGTCCCGGCCGCTATGTAGCGCAGCACCGTCTCGAACTGCTTGTCGTCGACGATGGCGCCCATGCGCGTCGCAGGGTCGAGCGGATCGCCGGGCTTCAGAGTCTTTGCCGTGGAGATCACTTTGTCGAGCAGCTCGTCCTTGATGCGCACGTCGACCAGCAGCCGCGAGCCGGCCGAGCACATCTCGCCCTGGTTGAAGAAAATCGCGAATGCTGCCGCACGCGCCGCTGCATCGAGGTCGGCGCAGTCGGCCATGACGATATTGGGCGTCTTGCCGCCGCATTCGAGCCACACGCGCTTCATGTTCGACTGCCCGGCGTACTCGAGCAGCTTCTTGCCGACGCGCGTCGAGCCCGTGAAAACGAGGCAATCCACGTCGTTGTGCAAAGCGAGGGCCTGGCCGGCCGTGTGGCCGAAGCCCGGCAGCACGTTCAACACCCCGTCCGGCAGTCCGGCCGCTGTCGCGAGCTCCGCCAGGCGGATCGCCGTCAGCGGCGATTTTTCCGATGGCTTCAGCACGACGCTGTTGCCGGTGGCGAGCGCCGGGCCAAGCTTCCAGGCAGCCATGAGCAGCGGAAAGTTCCACGGCACGATGGCCGCAACCACGCCGATCGGCTCGCGCGTGATCATGCCGAGCATGTTGTCGCCCGTCGGCGCGACCTCGCCATAGACCTTGTCGATCGCCTCCGCATACCAGTCGAGACAATTGGCAACGGCCGGGATATCGATCGTCAGGCTGTCGGAAACCGGCTTGCCCATGTCGAGCGACTCGAGCAGGGCCAGCTCCTCGCGATGTTCGCGCACGAGACTGGCGAGCTTCTGCAGCACGCGTTTGCGCTTGACCGGCGGCAGGCGCGACCAGTGGCCCGAGTCGAACGCGCGCCGCGCCGCCGCTACGGCGGTATCGACGTCCGGGTCACTGGTTGCGGCGACCTCGGCGAGCGGCCTGCCGGTCGCCGGATTGATGCAGGTGAAGGTTTCGCCGGATGCGGCGTCCACATAGCGCCCGTCTATGAAAGCCCGCGTGCGGATATCGAGCTGCTCAGCGAGCCCGCGCCAATGCGCCGCTGACTTGCGTTCACGCATGTGCGTTTCCGGCCAATGCCATGACTTTCCGGCCGGCAATCGGCTGATGCACAATATACTGCCGCGCCGTTGTCATATCCTGACTGGTCATTCGCAGTTCCCCCGGAGCACGTCCATGCACGAACCGACCCGCGCCGTCGATCCCATCCTGGATCGCCAGGCCCTCGAACCCCTCTGGATGCCGTTTACGGCCAATCGCCAGTTCAAGGCGAACCCGAGGCTGCTGGTCAGCGCCGAAGGCATGCACTATACGGCCGCGGACGGCCGCCGGATACTGGACGGTGCGGCCGGGCTCTGGTGCGTCAACGCCGGACACGGACGCAAGCGCATCGCGGACGCGATCGCGAAGCAGGCGCGCGAAATGCCTTATGCGCCGCCCTTCCAGATGGGGCATCCGCTCGCGTTCGAGTTCGCGAGCCGGCTCGTCCGGCACACGCCGGCCGGCCTGAAGCACGTCTTCTTCACGAACTCCGGTTCCGAGTCCGTCGACACGGCGCTCAAAATTGCGCTGGCGTATCACCGTCTGAAGGGCGAGGCTTCCCGGCAGCGGCTCATCGGCCGCGAGAAGGGCTATCACGGCGTCGGCTTCGGCGGCATCTCGGTAGGCGGCCTGAGCCACAACCGCAAGCACTTCGGCTCCCTGCTGCCGAACGTCGATCACCTGCGACACACACTCGACCTCGAGCACAATGCCTTCACACGAGGCCTGCCGGCATGGGGCGCGCATTTCGCCGACGAGCTCGAGTCACTGGTGAGCCTGCACGACGCCTCGACCATCGCCGCCGTGATCGTCGAGCCGGTAGCGGGCTCGGGAGGCGTCATCCTGCCGCCGCGAGGCTATCTCGAGCGGTTGCGGGAAATCTGCGACCGGCACGGTATCCTGCTCATCTTCGACGAGGTCATCACCGGTTTCGGCCGCCTCGGCGCGAGCTTCGGCGCCGGATTTTTCGGCGTGGCGCCAGACATCATGACGACGGCGAAAGGCCTGACCAGCGGCGCCATCCCGATGGGCGCCGTGTTCGTGCGCGACAACATTTACGAGACGTTCATGCAGGCGTCGGAGAACGCCATCGAACTGTTTCATGGGTATACGTACTCGGGTCATCCCGTTGCCTGTGCTGCCGGCCTCGCAGCGCTCAATATCTATGAGGATGAAGGCCTGTTCACGCGCGCCAACGAAATCGGCGGCTACTTCGAGAGTGCCGTGCACAGCCTTTCAGGCCTGCCTCACGTCACAGACATCCGCAACGTCGGCCTCATAGCCGCCGTGCAACTCGAGCCGATACCGGGCAAGCCCACGGCCCGCGCTTTCGATGTATTCCTGAAGTGCTTCGAGCACGGCGTGATGATCCGCACCACGGCCGACACGCTCGCGATGTCGCCGCCGCTGATCATCGAGAAGCCGCATATCGACGAGCTGTTCGGCACAGTGGCTGAGGTGCTGCGCGAAATCGCCTGAGGCGACCGCCGGTCTCAGCGCTGAGCTTTGAGCAGATCGCGAATCTCGGTGAGCAGGATTTCCTCTTTGGCCGGCGGGGCCGGGGGCGGGGCCTCCTGCCTGCGCTTCAGCCGGTTCATCGCCTTGACCACGAGGAAAATCGCAAAGGCGATAATCACGAAGTCGAGCAGCGTGTTGATGAACACGCCGTACTGGATGATCGGCGCGCCCGCCTCGCGCGCGGCCTCTGCAGTCGGATAAGCCGCGCTGTCGAGGTTGATATACAGATCCGAGAAGTCGACGTTGCCCAGCAGCAGGCCGATCGGCGGCATGAGCATGTGATCGACAAATGAGCTGACGATCTTGCCGAACGCGGCGCCGATGACGATGCCGATCGCGATGTCGATAACGTTGCCGCGCAGGGCGAATTCCTTGAATTCCTGCAACATGCGTGCCCCCTGTTCAGAAGCGGATGATGATCTCGTTGAGTCCGGCGCCGACGACGAAGGCGGCCTCCGCGAAACTGGGTGGTCTGAAACCGAAACGGACATCATTCGAAAAGGCGATCGGCTCCCGGGCACGACCCATGACTCCGAGCTCGAGCTGGCCGTTGCCGTTGAAGTCGTGCAGCACCGACACGGCGTATTCGCCCGGCGGAATGTCCGCGAAGCGGACCTGGAACCCGGTCCGATCGCCCGGCGGCGTGATGCTGTTGCGGAAGGGCTCGTTCAGGAAGGACTCGGACGAAGTGAACAGGTTGACGTGGATATCGCCTTCGACGCCTTCGACGCCTTCGACGTAGACGACGAGCACTGCCGGCTCATCCAGTCCGCTCGCTGCGGCGGACAACAGAATCAGCGCGGCGCCGGCCGCGAGGCATTCCCGCATCAGAGTCACGCGCCCTCCTCCGCAACCATCAAGCTCCGAACGTGCATCTGTGCGCGATAATACTCCAGTGTGCTGTCTCGCAAATATGTTTACCCCCGTCGAGCAGGCGCATCAGCGAAACCGCTCGAGGGCATAGGGGACGGGATCCAGATGTGGCCGGGCTCGAGTCACGAGTTCGGCAATGAGCCGGCCCGTGCCGGCGGACATGCTGACCCCGAGCATGTTGTGACCCGCCGCAACGAAGAGATTACGATGGCGATACGAGCGGCCGATCAGCGGCAAGCCGTCCGGCGTCATCGGGCGCCAGCCGTACCAATATTCGACCGCCGGATCGGCGAGCGGATCAGACAGATACGCCCGCGCCGAGTCCAGGATCAGCTCGATGCGTGTGCGATTCATCGAGCTGTCGTAGCCGGCGAATTCCATGGTGCCGCCGAGACGAAACCCGCTTGCCCAGGGCGTCACGCTGACCAGACGTTCCTTGAGCACGAGTGAATGGCGCGGGCAGGCTTCCGGACGGCGCATCGTCAACGAATACCCCTTGCCGGCCTGGATCGGCAGTTTCAGGCCGAGCAGCCGGCCGAGCTGCGGCGACCAGGCGCCGGTGGCCAGCACGTAATGATCTGCGCCCAGACTGCCTGTCGAGGTGGCGACGTGCGTGATCCGGTCGCCGTCCGCAACGATGCCCTGCATCTCGCAGCCTTCAGCGATTTCCAAGCCGCGCGCGATCAGGCGACTCAGCCATTCCGTCAGCAGGCGGTCCGGACGCACCCGCGCATCGCCAGCATAGAATCGGGCGCCGATAACGTCCTCCCGCAGCGCGGGCTCCGCTGCAAGCAGCTCGGCGGCGGCGACATGGCGGACGGCGATGCCGAGATCGCCGAGGCGACGGTCCATCGGATCGCCATCACGCATGTCCGACTCCGACCGGTACACGACGTACAGGCCGGAGGTATCCCAATCGCACTCGAAGCGTTCGGTTTCGATCAGTTCGGCCAAAAGCTCCCGGGAGCTCCTGAGCAGAGCATGGCGCGCACGCATTGCGTGCAGCATCGCCGCCTCGTTGCAGAAGCCCGCGAACCGCCCGGCCCAGGCCAGAAATTCGAGATCGAAGCGCGGTTTGACGTGCAGCGGCGAGCGGGCATCGAGCAGCCAGCGAGGCAGTTTCTTGAGGACGCCAGGGCCAGGGAGCGGCGCAGCCATGCTCGGCGTGATGAGCCCGCTGTTGCCGAACGAGCTGCCGTTGCCGATGCGGCGCTGCTCGATGATGCGCACACTGCGCCCCTCGAGCAGCAGAAACCAGGCGCAAGCCAGCCCGACCACGCCGCCACCGATTATGATGACGTCCACGTGGCGCGAAACAGGCTTGCGCTGGTTATTCATCAAGTGGCCTATCTACTGCGAAACGACATCCGGCCGCAAGCTCGGCTCGAATCTACAGTACAGCCGCAGCGCTGATCAGTTACGGTTTCGTCGTTCTGGCTTCCACCGGTGCGGCGAATGACTTCGAGGTTTCCGGTTTCCACGGGAAGCGCGCATTCATGCATGAATGGCCCGTTCCTTGCATTGGCGTCGGTGCAGATCGCTCCTTCAGAACAATACTTATCAATTACTTGCGACGTGTTTCGACAAAATCACTTTAAGGAGAATCATGATGTCTCGCGCACACGGACGGATGGTCTGGCGGACGACTGCACTGGCGGTGCTGGGCGCGGCCTGCGTGGCGCTGGCCGGCTGCGACGGCAGTGACGACGACGATGACGACATGCAGCCGCCGCCGCCGGAAGTGGATTTCGATCCGCTGACGATCTACGTATCCCACAATGGCGATACGAACGCCGGCGAGGTCGTTCGTCTCGACCAGAACCTCAATCTTGCGCAGAGCTTCACGGCCGGCAACAACGAAGGCATCGACCTCGATGTCTCCGGCAATCTCTTTCAGACCGGCGACGCCACCGCGCCGCCGAGCACGATCAGGGTCATCAACCAGATCCGCGCGCGCGGCGACGGCAGTTTCGATTCGCAGCTCGACCGCGAAATTCCCGCGCCGGACTCGACCAACTTCAAGGGCTTCGACATTGCCCACGAAGCGGGCTTCCTGATTATCGCCAACTTCATGGGCACTTCGCTTGAAGTCTACGCTACGGCCGCCGGGGAGGACGCCGTGCGGGTCGCCACCACGGCACTATCCGACAACCCCTGGGATGTCGCATACGACGAGGCCGAAGACCGGCTGTTCGTCGCCCTCACCAACGGGACCGTGCTCGTCATCGACGACTTCATCGGCGGTGGATTCGTGCTCGGCACAGCACGCACCATCACGCCCGGAGACGGCTCGAGCGTGTCCAATCTCCATGGCATCGCCTACGATGCGGCGGCCGACCGGCTCGTGGTATCCGACGTGGGCGACGCCATGAGCGCGACCGATGGCAAGATTTACGTCATCGCGGCCGCGAGCACGGCGTCCGGGACGGTGACACCCTCGCGCACGCTCGCCGGCTCGTCCACGATGCTCGGCAACCCGGTCGACATTATTCTGAACGGCTCGGAGCTGCGCATCGCCGAGAAGTCCAATAACCTCATTCTGGCCTACGAGGACATCTTTACCGGCGACAGCGGCGACGTCGCACCCGACCTGACGGAGGAAGCGACCGCGCCCGAGTCGCTCGCCTCCGCGTCCGCCGATCCCCAGGTGCTGCCCGACGTCAGCGATATCGACGATCCCGATAGCATCGTGCTTTCGGTGGCGGCGACCAGCAATCCCGCCGTGTCGAACGACGATGCCGACATCGGGCGCTTCAACACGGATCTCAATGACGGCCAGGCGGCCTTCGACAGCACCGTCTCGCTCGAGAACATCGCATTCAGCCAGAGTGGCGATGCATTCGTTACGTTCGACAACGGCGACGATACAGTGGGCAGCATTTATGTAATTCACCGCCTCGCCATAGCTCGCGACGGCGATACGGTCACGCCGAGCCGGGACCGCATCATTAGCGGCGACGAGACAAGGCTCATCGCGCCGAAGGGCATCGAGATCGCCGATGCGCTTGGCGTGGCGATGGTCGCCGACACCAACGCGTCGACACCGGCTATCCGGGCGTTCAGCGTGACGACGACCGGCAATGTGGCGCCTGTTTTCGAGACCGCTTTGACCGTCCCGCCGTGGGATCTCGACTACGACCCGGACACGGATCGCCTGTTCGTCGCGTTGACCGACGGCACCGTCGCCGTGTTCGACGACTATTCCGATGACCCCGACGCCGCTGCGCCGGACCGCATCATCATTCCCGCCACCGGCCCGGCAGGCCTGCCGGTCCTGCCGCCAACCAACCTGCACGGCATCATCCACGTGGCCGATAGCGACGCGCTGATCGTTTCCGACGTCGGCAGTGGCACGGTCGGCACCGACGGCAAGATCTATGTGCTCCCGGCCGCGAGCACCGCCGATGGCGCCACGCTGGTCAGCGTGAGCATCGACGACAACAACGTGCTGCTTCCGGGCAACACGCAGCTCGGCAATCCCGTCGACATAGCGTTCGATGGCGCAAATCTGTTCGTGGCAGAGAAATCGCAGAACATGATCCTGCGCTTCGACAACGTGCTGACCTCGGCGGGCGGCGACATTGCGCCATCTGCGACTCTGGATTTCGCGGCGGCAGAATCCGTCGCACTGGCGCCAGATTACCTGGCGCGCAGCCCGTGATGCCTGCCCTGCTTCTCCTCGCGAATTCGGCCCTGACTTCGATTCAAAAAGACGTCATCCAAGGGATGTATCGAGGCGCATGGATAAAGTTCTTTCCAGACGGAAAGATCTCTTACCATATGGAAAGAATAACTTCCAAGGTAGGCGTCACGACATAGGGTCGCTTTCTTTCCCCGGACACGGCTACCGGTGTGATCAAAGTCTGGATGTCGATTCAGACTTTTCGAGCCTCACCTCGCAAGCCGCGCATCTATCGGAGCGACCGCGCATACGGCCACGGCTACCGGCGTGATCAATGTCTGGATGTGGTTTCAGATGCTCTGAACGTCAGCCTGCAAGCCGCGCATTTATCGGAGCGACCGCGCATACGGCCACCGCTACCGGCGTGATCAATGTCTGGATGTGGTTTCAGATGCTCTGAACGCAGCCTGCAAGCCGCGCATCTATCGGAGCGACCTTAAGAACGTTATTGGGCGCGGCCGGCACAGTACTTGCTGCTTAACGCGTCGTCATGGCATCCAACCAGCCGAAAGCGGCCAAAGCGAAACCCGAGCAACCACTCGTCATCGTCACGGGCGTGAGCGGGTCGATCGGCGCCGCTGTGGCGCGCGCGCTCGCCGCCGACTATCACGTCGTCGGTCTCGACCGCGAAGGCATCGACCCGAACGCCGAGGACTGCTTCGAGTTCGATCTGACCTCGGACGAATCGATGGCGGAAGCCTTCGACGACATTCGCAACAGATACGGCAAGGACATCGCGTCGGTCGTTCACCTCGCCGCCTATTTCGCAGCACCCTGGCGAGTGCGAGCGTCATCGTCTCCGGGCTGCTGCTGAT
>JACDCP010000311.1 GCA_013817465.1 Gammaproteobacteria bacterium
ATGGTGATGCCCGGGGACAACGTGCAGATGACGGTGGAGCTGATCGCGCCGATCGCGATGGAAGACGGGCTCAGGTTCGCCATCCGCGAGGGCGGCCGCACCGTCGGCGCCGGCGTGGTCAGCAAGGTGATCGAGTAACGCATATGGCAACGAACCAGAATATCCGCATCCGTCTGAAGGCCTTCGATCATCGCCTGATCGATACCTCCGCGCGGGAAATCGTGGAGACCGCGCGGCGTACCGGCGCGCAGGTGCACGGGCCCGTGCCGCTGCCGACCAAGATGGAGCGCTTCACGATCCTGATTTCGCCACACGTCAATAAAGACGCCCGCGACCAGTACGAGCTGCGCACGCACAAGCGGCTCATGGATATCGTCGATCCGACGGACAAGACTGTCGATGCGCTCATGAAGCTCGAGCTGCCGGCCGGCGTGGATGTGCAGATCAAGCTGAACTGACCCGAGGAAAAGGGGACATTCCTGATTTCCGCGAAACCGGCCGACAGCCGCTCCTGCTGAAAGCCGGAAATCAGGAATGTCCCCCTTTTCCTGACTGGCCGGCCCGCGCCGGGTCTTGTACAATTACCGGCTCGCCTGGCCCGGTGCGGGTATCTGCTCCGGGCCTTGAATTTGTTCGGCATCCGCTCCGCCCGGGCGCGCTGCCACGAGGAATCCAGCATGGCAATCGGTCTGGTCGGCCGCAAATGCGGTATGACGCGCATCTTCACGGAGACGGGGCAGTCGGTGCCCGTCACTGTGATCGAGGCGTCGCCGAACCGCATTACGCGCGTCAAGTCTGCGGAGACTGACGGCTACCGTGCGCTGCAAGTGACTGCCGGCGCCGGCAGGGCCTCGCGCATGCCACGCGCGATCGCCGGCCAGTTTGCGCAGTCCGGCGTCGCGCCGGGCCGAGGGCTCTGGGAGTTTCGGCTCGACGGTGCCGAGGGTGAGGGGCTCGAGACCGGTGCCGAGATCAAGGTCGACGCATTCGCCGCCGGCCAGAAAGTGGATGTCATCGGCGTCTCGATCGGCAAAGGTTTCGCCGGCACGGTCAAGCGGCACAACTTCGCCATGCAGGACGCGACGCACGGCAACTCGCTGTCCCATCGCGCGCCCGGCTCGGTAGGCCAGAACCAGACGCCGGGGCGAGTGTTCAAGGGCAAGCGCATGGCCGGCCATATGGGCAACGTCCGCCGCACGGCGTCAAATCTCGAGGTCGTGCGCATCGATGCCGAACGCAACCTGATCCTGGTGCGGGGGGCGGTACCGGGCGCGAAGGGCGGCGATGTGATCGTGCGTCCGGCACGCAAGGCACGGGCCGGCAAGCCTGTTGAGGCGAGCTGAAGAAGATGGAGCTCAAATTCTGCAATGTCGGCGGCGCGAAAGAGCGGACCGGCGGCGTCGAGGTAGCCGACTCGGCCTTCGGCCGCGCGTTCAACCCCGCGCTCGTCCATCAGGTGGTTACTGCGTATCTGGCCGGCGGGCGCGCCGGCAGCAAGGCGCAGAAGACCCGTGCGATGGTGCAGGGCGGTAACAGCAAGCCGTGGCGCCAGAAGGGCACCGGGCGAGCGCGCGCCGGCTCGACGCGCAGCCCGATCTGGGTCGGCGGCGGCCGCGCTTTTGCGGCTCAGCCGCGCGATCACTCGCAGAAGGTGAATCGCAAGATGTATCGCGCGGCGATGCAGTCGATTCTCTCCGAGCTGGTGCGGCAGGAGCGGCTCAAGGTCGTCGACGTCCTCGAGATCGACGCGCCGAAGACCCGGGCGCTGGCCGGCAAGCTCAGGGACATGGGGCTTACGGGCGGGCTGATCGTGCTCGATGAGATCGATGAAAAGCTCGCGCTCGCGGCGCGCAATCTGCGAGGCGTGCAGCTTGCGACGGCGGCCGGCGTCAGCCCGGCGGACCTGGTGGCGCACGAAGCCGTGGTCATGACGGTGGCAGCGATCAAACGTCTCGAGGAAAAACTCGCATGAGCGAAGAGCGCCTGATGACCGTGCTGCAGGGGCCGCATGTCTCCGAAAAGAGCACGCAGCTCGCCGATTCGCACAACCAGGTCGTGTTTCGTGTGCGCCGCGATGCGAACAAGGCCGAGATACGGCGCGCGGTGGAAAAGCTGTTTGAGGTGGAGGTGTTGAAGGTGCAGGTTGTCAACGTCAGCGGCAAGCAGAAGCGCTTCGGCCGGCGCGCGGGACGGCGAGCGCACTGGAAGAAGGCCTACGTGCGTCTCGCGCCGGGTCATGACATCGAATTTTTGAACGCCGAGTAAAGCCGGCCAGCATCTCGACGACACGGATAGATCACGATGGCACTGCAGAAGGCTAGACCAACCTCGCCGGGGCGCCGTTTTTCCGTGCGCGTCAAATCGCCCGGGCTGCACAAAGGCGAGCCGCATGCCGCGCTGATCGCGCGGAAGACCCGCACCGGCGGACGCAACAACCAGGGCCGCGTGACGGTGCGCCATCAGGGCGGCGGCCACAAGCAACGCTACCGCATCATCGACTTCAAGCGCGACAAGGATGGCATCGCGGGGCGCGTGGAGCGCCTCGAGTACGATCCAAATCGCAGTGCGCATCTCGCGCTGATTCTGTACGGGGACGGGGAGCGCCGGTATATTCTCGCCGCCAACGGCCTCCAGGTCGGCGCCACGGTCATGTCCGGCGGCGATGCGCCGATCAAGCCCGGAAATGCGCTGTTACTGCGCCAGATTCCCGTCGGCACGCAGGTGCATTGCGTGGAGATGAAGCCCGGCAAGGGCGGCCAGCTCGCGCGCAGCGCCGGCGCATCAGCCCAGCTCGCGGCACGGGAGGGTGCCTATGCGACCTTGAGGCTGCGCTCCGGCGAGACGCGCCGGATTCACAT
>JACDCP010000312.1 GCA_013817465.1 Gammaproteobacteria bacterium
AATAGCCATCCGCCCACCCGCTGACGACGTAGACGGGGCAGCGGATGCGTGCGTAATCCTCGCCGACCGAGCCGTGTTTCCAGTAGGCATCGCGGTGCGGATGCTCGAGCCAGAGCGCCGGGAACAAGGTCGCGTGCTCGAGCCGCTCGCGCCACATGTCGCGCCACCGCTCACCGACGATTTCGGGATCCGGGGGATAGGCATTGAAGCTGAACAGCACAGAGCCCCAGGACTGGTTCTCGTTCAGCAGACAGCCGCCCATGTAGTGGGCATCGTCGGCATACCGGTCGTCGCTCGCGCAGAGCGTCATGATCGCCGCGAGCGCCGGCGGATTGCGCGCTGCTACCTGCAGCGCGTTGAAGCCGCCCCAGGAAATGCCCATCATGCCGACCTTGCCGCTGCACCATGGCTGGCGCGCGAGCCAGGCGATCACGTCGAGCGCGTCGTCCTGCTCGGCGGGAGAATATTCATCGCTGAGCACGCCTTCGGAATCGCCTGAGCCGCGCAGGTCGACGCGCACCGCGGCGTAGCCCGAGCCTGCGAAGTAATGATGCATGGGCTCGTCGCGAGCGCGCGTGAAATCGCGCTTGCGATACGGCAGATATTCGAGGATCGCCGGCACCGGCCGCGCTTCGGCTGTCTCCGGCAGCCAGATGCGTGCCGCGAGACGGCAGCCGTCGGACAGCTCGATCCAGACATTCTCGATCTCGCGTACCGGGTGCCGGAACTCCTCGATGGTCTTCAAAGGTCGATCAATGTTCAGTCATTGCGCGCGCGGCGGCGCGAGCGGCGGATCTTCTGCGTCGACCAGAAGTGCAGCGCGAGGCGCTCGCGCGCCGCGAAGCCCGCGTCCAGGTCCCAACAATTGACGATCGCGAGGCGGAACCCGCCGGGCGGCATGGCGTGCTGCTCCGGCGCCTTGTCCTCGAAAAAGGTCATCTGCACGCTCGAGATCTCCGGCTGCGAAAGCAGATCGTCGATCACACGTCCCGGCGGCTTGTGATAATGGGGACCGTGCGGCCCGAACAGCACGACACTGAAGCCATCGCGCCGGTCGGTGTCCGCGTAGCTCCAGCGGCCGCCGGCGTATAACTCGACCAGCGCGTCGAGCCAAGCTGCACCGTAGAGATCCGGCCATTGATCGCTGAAGCGCAGATGGCACTCGATGATCTTCTCACCTATGGTTTCCAGGTTGACCATGCCGGTATAGCCCGCAAGATTGCGGCGCAGCCACTCGCCACCCTGCGTCTCGATGTCGGGCCGCGAGCCGGCGAGCACAGTCCAGTAATCGAACATGCCTTCGCCGAGCGCCTGGCCGGTCACGTGCCGCCACCACTGTGGCTCGCCGGATACGACGGCAACATCCGTGCTGACGTGCTCGCCTTTGAGCAGTGGCATCCACAGATGGCCCGCGGTCTGCGCGCGCTCGTACTCGGCGGCGTCGCGCAGCACGCAACTGCCCGCGCCCATGCCGCGCAGGTTATAGATCGGCTTGCTGAAGACCGGGAAGCGCGACGGCGCGAGGCCATGCGGACCGTGCTCGAGGTTCTGCGTCTCGCAGATGAGGAGCTTGTTGTAAACCCAGCGATGCGCGGGGAACAGACGATAGGAGTCGCTGTCCTCGGTGGGGATGAAGACTGACTGAGGGCACGCGACACCCTCGAAGTACTGCATGCGCCAAGGGTCGTTCTCGACGATCGGCATCGCCGCATGATGCGCATGGTCCATCCGCCTGTCCACTATCAGGCAGTTGAAAAATACGGTTGCTATGCGCCGGCGGGAACTATTTCCTGCGGCGCAGGACGAAGGGCTTCAGCGCCGGCTCTCACCCCCCGAATAATCAAAAGAGGTGCGATCATGATCGGTTCAAGCAAGCTGAGAGCAACCTGCGGGACTGTCTGTCTGCTGGCCGGCACCATTGCCACGGCACAGCCGGCGCCCGACGCTGCAAAAGCGGACGAGGCTTATCAGGCGGAGCAGTGGGCCGAGGCGGCAGAAGCCTACGAAACTATCGCCGGGGTGGAGCCGTCGAATGCGCGCGCCTGGTTTCGGCTCGGCGTGTCGCGGCGCGAGACCGGAGAGTACGCCGCAGCGATCGAGGCATTCGAGCAAGCGCGATCGGCCGGAGTCCCCCCGTCCCTCATCGACTATGAAATCGTCAAGGCTCGCGCGCAGAATGGGGAAGAGGATGCAGCTTATGCTGCGCTCGAGGCGACAGTTGCAGCCGGATTCGCGAATTACCAGGGCCTGGAAAGCGACGAGGCGCTGGCCGGCCTGCGCAGCCGGCCCGGATTTGCTGCACTCGTGGACAGAACGAAGCGCAATGCCATGCCCTGCGAATACGACCCTAAGCACCGCGAGTTCGATTTCTGGATCGGCGAATGGGACGTGGCCGACGCCAGCGGCACACCGCAGGGTGAAAACAGCATCACGAAACAGGAATCAGGCTGCGTACTGGTCGAGAAATGGACGAGCCTCGGCGGCTCCGGCGGCATGAGCATCAATTTCTACGACCCCGGCATGCAGCAATGGGTGCAACAGTGGGTGAGCGCCAACGGCGGGTTCATCAATATCGTGGGCGGCGTGGAGGACGGCTCGATGGTGCTCGTCGGGACCATCAACGGCCCCGGTCAGGCGGCCCCGCGTCTCCCGTTTCGGGGCACCTGGACGCCGCTCGACGACGGACGCGTGCGCCAGTTCTTCGAACAGTCGAATGACGGCGGCAAGACCTGGGCGCCCTGGTTCGAGGGCTTCTATGCGCGCAAGTCGGCCGAATGATTGGCCGAAATGGGGACATTCCTGATTTCGGACTTTACGACATGACCGGCGAACAGCGAACCATGCAGACGCCGGACT
>JACDCP010000113.1 GCA_013817465.1 Gammaproteobacteria bacterium
GCCGACGACGCGACGAATATCCGTCGGATCGATCGACGGTGTTGTGGCGCCATCGATATGCTCGCCACCGATCACCGGCACGGCCGTCCATTCGCGCTCCAGCGCCGCCTGCATGGCGCGCGCCAGTGGTTCGAGCTCGTTGCGGTCGGCGAGATTGACGCCGCGCGAGTTGCGGCGCCGTTCGCCGTAGATGTGCGCGGGCAGCGGGATGCGCGGATGCGGGATGGTATCGAGCGCGTCTACGGCGCTGACCGGATCGGCGACGATGTCTTCGACCGGCGCCGCCTCGTCGACGATGCGATTGACGAACGAAGTGTTGGCGCCGTTCTCGAGCAGCCTTCTCACGAGATACGGCAGCAGGTCCTCGTGGCGCCCGACCGGCGCGTAGACGCGGCAGACGGCGTTCATCTTCTCCTCGCCCACCACTTCGTCGTACAGCTCCTCGCCCATGCCGTGCAGGCGCTGGAACTCGAAGTCGCGCCGTCCATTGTTCATGGGAGAGGCAATAAAAAGAATGCTCGCCACCGTGTGCGCGTTGTGCGTGGCGAACTGCGGAAACAGGTGCTTGCCGGCCGCGAGCATTTCGCGCGCGCAGGCGAGATACGAGACGTCTGTATTGACCTTGCGCGTGAACACCGGATAGCCGCTCAAGCCCTGCTCCTGGGCGCGCTTGATTTCGGTATCCCAGTACGCGCCCTTGACCAGCCGCACCGGGATACGTCGCCCGACCTGGCCGGCGAGTCCGGCGAGCCAGCGCAAGACGTACAAAGCGCGCTTCTGATAGGCCTGCACGGCGAGCCCGAAGCCCTGCCAGCCGTCGAGGTCCGGCGAGCGATAGACGGCTTCGAAAACCGCCAGCGAAAGCTCGAGCCGGTCGGCTTCCTCGGCATCGACCGTGAGCGCGACGCCGGCCGCTTTCGCCTGCCTTGCGAGTTCCAGGAGCTTCGGCGTCAGCTCCTCGAGCACGCGCCGCCATTGCGCGAACTCGTAGCGCGGAAAGAGCGCCGACAGCTTGACGGAAATGCTCGGCGCCTCCTCCGCGGCCAGCTTCCCCTCGATCGATTCGCCGAGTGCGGCGATGGCATCGGCGTAGGCATCGAAGTAGCGCTGCGCGTCCTCGGCTGTGAGCGCCGCTTCGCCGAGCATGTCGAAGGAGTAGCGATATTCGCGATTGTCGCCGGACCGCGAGCGTTGCAGCGCATCGCGTATGGTGCGGCCCATGACGAACTGGCGCGCCATGATGCGCATGGCCTGGCGCAGTGCGCCGCGCACGACGGGCTCGCCGACGCGCGAGGCGAGCCGGCTCAGGAAGGACCCCGGGTTCGTGAGCATGTCGGCGTCCGGACGAATGAAGCGGCCGGTCAGCATGAGGCCCCACGTGGAGGCGTTGACGAACAGCGACTCACTGGTGCCCACATGTTCCTGCCAGTTCGCCGACGACAGCTTGTCAGCGATCAGGCGATCGGCGGTATCCGCATCGGGGATGCGCAGCAGCGCTTCGGCCAGGCACATGAGCACGACGCCTTCCTGCGAAGACAGGTCGTACTTGTGCAGGAACTCGTCGAGGCCGCTCTTGTGCTCGCGATTCCTGCGCACGGCGTTCACGAGTGTCATCGCGGTGTCGCGAATACGTTGACGGCGCGGCTCAGGCTCGCGGGCGATGTCGGCGAGCAATCTGACGCACTCGCTCTCGTCGGCGAGGTACCAGCGATTGATCGCGGCGCCGATCGAGGTCTGGAGCGAGGGATTCTTTTCCAGAATCATGGGCGCATTTTTCGGCGATAGTCTTGCAGGATTTTCGCGTGATCGAAGGCGAGCGGCGGCGGCTGCGCCGGGTTGAACACGCCGACCTGTGCGGCGTCGTCCGAGGCTTCGGGCTCGCCGCGCGCCTGGGCTGTGAACACAATGCTGACGGTGTGGCCGCGCGGATCGCGCCCCGGATCGGAGTAGCAGCCGAACAGCTTACCGAGGCTGATGTCGAGGCCTGTCTCTTCACGGACCTCGCGAACTACGGCGATTTCGACGGTCTCGCCGATATCGACGAAACCGCCGGGCAGTGCCCAGCCGAGCGGCTCGTGGCGCCGCTCGATGAGCACGATCGGGCGCCCGGGCCGGTCGATCATTTCGATGATCGCATCGACGGTCAGGAGCGGGGTTGTCGGTCTGGCGCCCATGTCAGGTCCTTCCGCAGTCGTGGAATTTCATCATCGTGTCACGTCAATCTAAGAAGGCGGGTTGAAACCCGCCCTACGGGTCGCTGCGGCGGATGAAGCGGATGATGTGCCGCCGTTCCCGCTTGTCGGGCCTGCCGGCCGGGCGCTGGCCCGCCGCGCGTTCGAGCCGGAGCTGTTCCGCCAGGCGCTCGCGCTTGTACGCGCTCGCCGGACCTTCGACATACAGTGCGGCCGCCTCCTGCGCGGGGCCGCGGCGCGCAGAAAGTGCGTGCACGCGAATGCAGAATTCGTACGGCCCGCGGCGGATGACGACATCGTCACCGGGCGCCACAGGTCGCGCCGGCTTCACGCGCTCGCCGTTCACGTGCACCTTGCCGCCGCTGACTGCTGCCGCGGCGAGGCTGCGGGTCTTGTAGAAACGCGCGGCCCACAACCATTTGTCGATGCGCATCTCTGAATATGTTTTGTTCATACTGGATGCCGGATTGAACCCGCTGCGCGGGTACGTCCGGAACGACGAAGGTACCAGCAGTTTACCGCAGCCGCATCTTCCGGCTGCTATAATCGCCGCCGCACCGACCGGAGCGATTATCGTGGATGATGCCTTTCTGGCCCGCCTCGCGGATGAGACCGAGGCGCTTAAGGAACGCGGCCTTTTCAAGCGCGAGCGGGTGATTACCTCGCCGCAGCAGGCCGACATCACCGTCCGGGACGGCGGCGAAGTCATCAACTTCTGCGCCAACAATTATCTGGGTCTGGCCAATGAGCCCGAGCTGATCGACGCGGGCTGCAAGGCGCTGCGCGAACACGGCTACGGCATGGCTTCGGTGCGCTTCATTTGCGGCACGCAGACCGTGCACAAGGAGCTCGAGGCGCGGCTCACGCAGTTTCTCGGCACAGAAGACACCATCCTCTACCCTTCCTGTTTCGACGCCAACGGCGGGCTCTTCGAGACCCAGCTCGACGAGCCGGATGCGGTCATCAGCGACGAGCTCAATCACGCGAGCATCATCGACGGCATCCGGCTCTGCAAAGCGCAGCGGCTGCGCTATAAGAACAATGACATGCGCGACCTCGAGGCGAAGCTCGGGGAGGCCTCTGATTGCCGCACGCGCCTCATTGCCACGGACGGCGTGTTCTCCATGGACGGGATCATCGCCGATCTCGAGAGCATCTGCGATCTGGCAGATCGATACGGCGCACTGGTCATGTGCGACGACGCGCATGGCGCGGGTTTCATGGGTGAGAACGGCCGCGGCACGCATGAATATCGCGGGGTGGTGGGCCGCATGGACATCATCACCGGCACGCTCGGCAAGGCACTCGGCGGCGCTTCGGGCGGTTACACGTCGGGCCGCAAGGAGATCGTCGCGTGGCTGCGCCAGCGCTCGCGGCCGTATTTGTTCTCCAATACCGTGCCGCCGGTCGTGGCGGCGACCTCGATCAAGGTGCTCAATCTGCTCGAAACATCGAGCGATCTGCGCGACCGGCTGCACGAGAACAGCCGCTACTTCAGGCAGCAGATGACTGCGCTCGGTTTCGACCTCGTGCCGGGCGAGCACCCGATCATTCCCGTCATGCTCGGCGATGCGCGCCTCGCGAGCAGCATGGCCGAGCGGCTGCTCGAGGAAGGCATTTACGTCATCGGCTTTTCATTTCCGGTCGTGCCGGAAGGCAAGGCGCGCATCCGCACGCAGATGTCGGCGAGCCATGAGCGGCATCATCTCGACCGGGCTATCGCGGCATTCGCGAAAGTCGGTCGCGAGCTCGGCGTCATCAATTGATCTGCCACGCTCCCGCAGGGCCGGTTTCGACCGGCATCGCCCGACTGAAGTCGGCCCTACTTGCGGCGCTGCGCGCGCGTCAGACGTGAGGCGTACGGCTTGAAAGCGCTGCGCAAGCTCAAAGCCGAGCCGGGCATCTGGATGGATGAGGTCGAGATGCCTGCGGTCGGGCACAACGACGTGCTGATCCGCGTGCTCAAGACTGCTATCTGCGGCACGGACCTGCACATATTCAACTGGGACGCGTGGGCGAGCCGCACTATCCCCGTGCCGATGACGGTCGGGCATGAATTCGTCGGCGAAGTCATCGAGATCGGCAGCGAGGTCACGGGCCTGAAGCCCGGCGATCGCGTGGCCGGCGAAGGGCATGTGACCTGCGGACACTGCCGCAACTGCCGGGCCGGCAAGCGGCATCTGTGCCGCAACACCATGGGCGTGGGCGTGAACCGGCCAGGCTGTTTTGCCGAGTATGTGGCTATTCCTGCGAGCAACGCCTTCAAACTGCCCGACGATATCGGCGACGACATCGCCTCTATCCTCGATCCATTGGGCAACGCGACGCACGCGGCGCTGTCCTTCGATCTGGTCGGCGAGGACGTGCTCATCACAGGTGCGGGGCCAATCGGCATCATGGCCGCCGCGATCGCGCGCCACGTCGGCGCGCGTCACGTCGTCGTCACCGACGTCAATGATTACCGGCTCGAGCTGGCGAGTCGCATGGGCGCCAGCCGCGCGCTGAACGTCGAGCGGGACTCACTCGAGGACACAATGCGCGAGCTCGGCATGCGGGAAGGTTTCGACGTCGGCCTGGAGATGTCCGGCAACGGCGCGGCGTTTCGCCAGATGCTCGGCGCCATGCACCACGGCGGGCGCATCGCTTTGCTCGGCATACCGCCCGGCGAGGTCGCTATCGACTGGAACGAGGTGATCTTCAAGGGCCTGATGCTCAAGGGTATCTATGGTCGCGAGATGTTCGAGACCTGGTACAAAATGATCAGCATGCTGCAGAGCGGGTTGGATATCTCGCCGGTCATCACGCACCGGCTGCCGGCGGATGCATATGCCGAAGCGTTCGACACGCTGCGCTCAGGAGAATCGGGGAAAGTGATTCTCGATTGGCGCGGTCAGACATGAAAATGGGGACATTCCTGATTTCGACGAAATCGAAATCAGGAATGTCCCCATTTTCTTCCCGGCACGTGGTCTACGACTGCGCCATCGCGGCTTCGGCGCGCTCCTGCATTTCCTCGGGCGGGATGTCCTCGATGTGCGTCGAGATCGTCCAAACGTGGCCGAACGGGTCTTTGATTGTGCCGGAGCGGTCACCGTAGAACTGGTCCTGCAACGCCTTGACCTCTTTCGCGCCGGCCGCGACGGCTTTCTTGAACCGCGCGTCGACGTCCTTGACGTAGATCATGATGCTCACGGGCGTGCCGCCCAGCGCCTGCGGGCCGCGCTGGCCCATGTCCGGGTGTTCGTCGGCGAGCATGATCGGTGAGTCGCCGATCTTGATCTCGGCGTGCCCGATCTTGCCGCCGGGCGCGTCCATGCGGAACAGCTCCGTCGCGCCGAACGCTTTCTTGTAGAAATCGATCGCGGCGGCCGCGCCGTTGACGATCAGGTACGGCGTCGCCGTGTGGTAGCCCTCGGGCTGGTGTTTTACTGCCATTGGATCCTCCTGTTGTTGTGATGTCGTGTCGTCTGCTTGCCGGCAACCCCGCATCCAGTGCGGGTTATACCAGCCTGCGTCTCCTGCGTGATCGTTATTCGATCGTGCAGAAGCACAGTGAATACATGTTGCGCGGATCGTTGAGGCGTTCGAGCATCGCGAAATCGCCGAGCAGCGCATCGACGGCCTGGCCGACTGCGCCGCGACGCCGTGTCATCGGCTCGCCGCCGGTCAGGGCCTGCGCCGTGGTTGCGAAGCGCAGCGCGATCATTTCGCCGATCCCGAGTTCTTTCTCGATATACCGTATGCCATAGTCCTCACTCAACCCCGCCAACGCCGCAGCTGAATCCAACGCCGCCTCGAAACCGCCCAGCTGATCGACCAGGCCGAGCTCGAGCGCATCCGCGCCGCTCCAGACCCGCCCGCCGGCCACCTCGTGGACTTCGCCGATTTCCTTGCCGCGTGCGTCCGCGACCACCCTCAGGAAATCCTGATAACCGTTCCGGATGCTCAGGCTCAGGATATCGCGCGCCGATTCGCTGAGCTCGCGGTCGAAACGGAACTGGCCGCTCAGGTGCGTCGTACCGACGCCGTCGACGTTGAGTCCGAGCTTGTCGAGCGTACGCTGCACCGTCGGGAACATCGCCACGATACCGATGGACCCCGTCAACGTCGTTTCGTCCGCCCAGATTTCATTCGCCGGCATGGCGATCCAATAGCCGCCCGAAGCGGCGACGCTGCTCATGGAAACCACCACCGGCTTCCCTGATTGGCGCAGCATCTCGAGCTCGCGGCGGATGACCTCCGAGGCGAAGCTGCTGCCGCCGCCGCTGTCGATGCGCAGCACCACGGCCTTGACGGATTCGTCCTCGCGCGCCTCGCGAATCAGCCCGATCATGGAATCGCTGCCGATGGTGCCGGGTGGCTGCTCGCCCTCGAGGATGGTGCCGGCGGCGACGATGATGCCGACCTGTTTATCGCCACTCGGAGTCACCGCTTCCTTTGCCTGCACGGCGCGCAGGTAGTCTTCATGCACGATCTGCCGGAACGTGCCGAGCTCCTCGTCTTCGCCGACCAGCTCGATGAGACGCTCGCCGATCTGATCGAAATGCCAGACGCCGTCCACGAGCCCGGCCTCGAGCGCCAGTTGCGCCGTATCGCCATGCTGCTCGCGCAGCCGCGGCACCATGTTCGTCACGTAGGCGTCGATCGCATTCTCGTTCAGCTCACGCGCATTCGTCACATCGACCTGATAGGAAGACCAGAGATCGTTCAGCCATACCAGGCTCGCGCGCTCGTCTTCCGGCGACATGTCGTCGCGCACGAAAGGCTCGGCATACGACTTGTAGTCGCCGACCCTGAACACGTTCCAGTCGATGAGCAGCTTGTCGATGGCCTCCTTGTAATAAGTCCGGTAATAGCCGTAGCCGTCGAGGAACACCACGCCGAAAGGATGCACATAAACCTCATCGGCATGGGCTGCAAGCAGATACTGGTGCTGGCCGTAAAAGCCGCTGACGGCAATGACGCGCTTGCCGGAGGACTTGAACTCGTCGATCGCCTCGCCGAGCGTCTGCAGCTTGCTCAAACCCCCGCCGATCAGCTCGTCGAGATCGAGCACCAGGGCCTGGATGCGATCGTCGTCCTGCGCCGCGCGCAGGCTGTCGAGCAGGTCGCTGAGCAAGGTCTGCTGCTGGCCGTCGCCGCCCAGCTCGGCAAATGCGCGGCCGACGGGATCGCCGGTAAGCTGCTCGACGATCACGCCGCGCGGTGCGAGCACCAGCGCAGCCGAATCCGGCACGACCGGTATGTCCGACGAGAAAAGTGCCAGCAGAAAGATGACGACGACCAGCAGCAGGATCAGATGCAGGGCGCGCCGGAGGCCGTCCAGGGCGCGCCAGACGCCATGGAAGAACCGGAATATCGAGTGACGCATGCTCATAAAAACCTCTGTGACGAGCGAGACATGATCGGGCTCCTCTGAGCAACTACCGTGCCGTCGTTCCGCCCTGGCTTTCGCCGGGGTGACGATTTGGAAACCAGTCTTTTCAAGAAACCGGACATCGGCTTTCGCCGGTGCGACGAATTATTCAACCGGTGCGACGGGTTACCCGAAATCTGCATAGCTTACTCCCGGCCGAGCAAGGCCAGCGACAGGGCGGGCCAGAAAGTGATCAGGATGACGGCGAGCAGGAGGATCAGCAGGAACGGCCACGCCGCCAGGCAGACGCTCGCGATCGAGCGATTGAAGCGATAGCTCGCAATGAACAGATTCAGGCCGACGGGCGGGGTCAGGTAGCCGAGCTGCATGGCCGCCAGGAACACGATGCCGAGGTGCACGGGGTCGATGTCGTATTGCATCGCGACCGGCAGGATGAGCGGCACGACCAGCACCAGGGCCGAGAAAATATCGAGAAACGCGCCGAGGATGAGCAGGAACACGAGCAACAGCAGCAGAAAGCTCTGCGGCCCGGCCACGTAGTCGCCGATCGCGGCCAGCAGCTTCTGCGGCACATCGGCGCCGATCATGTAGCTCGTCGAGGCGAGCGACAGGCCGAGGATGAGGAAAATGCCACCGACCAGCACCATGGACTCGCGCATGATGCGCGGCAGCTCGCGCAGCGGAATCTCGCGCAGCACGAGCACGTCGAGGACGAGCACGTAGAGCGCCGTCACTGCCGCCGCTTCGGAGACGGCGAAATAGCCGCTGTAAATGCCGCCCAGCACGACGAACGGCAGCGGCAGCTCCCAGGCCGCCTCGCGCAGCGCGGCGCCCACTTCGCGCCACCTGAAATCACCCAACGGCACGCGGTTGTGGCGATTGATCCACGCGCTGTACGCCGACAACAGCACGAGCATGAGCAGACCGGGCAGCAGACCGGCGAGAAAAAGCTGATCGATCGGCACTTCCGCGACGACGCCATACAGAATGAGCGGCAGCGACGGGGCGAACAGAAGCCCGAGGCTCCCGGCGGAAGTCACGAGCCCGAGATTGAAGCGCTCCGGGTAGCCGGCCTGATTGAGCGCCGGATACAACAATGCGCCGAGCGCGATGATGGTGACGCCCGAGGCGCCGGTGAACGCCGTGAAAAAGGCACAGGCGGCGAGCGAGACGATGGCGAGCCCGCCGGGCATCCACCCGAGCAGCGCCGAAGTCACGCGCACCAGGCGTCGCGGCGCCCCGCTTTCGCTTAGCAGATAGCCGGCGAATGTGAACAGCGGGATTGCGAGCAGGATGGGCGTCTCGGCGATGCCGAACACCTCGATGGCCACCACCGACAGATCGACGCCCGACTGGTGGAAGCCCCACATCGCGCTCGCGCCGATCACGGCGAACAGCGGCGCGCCGAGCAGCGCCAGCAGAATCAGCACGATGCCGACGACAATCATGCGCCGCGCAGCTCACCGATGCGCGCGAGGCAGAACACCAGATAGCGATAAGCGATGAGACCGAACGCGAGCGGCAGGATCGCCTGAAAGGCCCAGGCCGGCAGGTCGCCGAAAACCTGGTCGCCGTACTGCATCGACTCGGCAACGAAACGAAACGAATGCCAGGCGAGCAACCCGGCGATCACAGCCGTGAAAAGGTCCACCAGCAGTCCGGTCGCGGCGCGGATGCGCGGCGGCAGGAAGCGCGACAGGATATCGATGCTGATCTGATGCCGGTCGCGGCTGGCCGCGACGGCGCCGAGCATCGCTACCCACAACACCAGGATGCGCAGCAGCTCGTCGGCCCACACGAGGC
>JACDCP010000313.1 GCA_013817465.1 Gammaproteobacteria bacterium
CCGCCGTCCACCTCGAGCGTGCCCTTGTAAGCGAGCATGGTGCGGCCGTAGTCGATTTCAATCTGGAATGCTTCCATGAGCCGGCGGAATTTCTCCGCCACCGTGACGTCGGAGAGCGCCATCAGCACCTCGAGCTCGCTGAGGCGATTGCGGCGTTCCTCGAGCAGGAACGGCACATCCAGCTCGATAAACTGCTCGAGTCCAGCGATCATGCGCATCATCAACGGCGTGATCTGGCGCTCGATCACCGTTACCCGCTGCATGGACCCGTTCAGATCTTCGAGCTCTGCCTGCTGGCCCTGGAGCTGGGCTTCGAGAAGCCGGTTGTACACCTCGAGCCCGTCGGTCTCCTTCGTGACCGTGCGGTAGCGGTCCGCGAGGCTGCGGGTTTCCGCGACGACGCCGTCGATGCGGTTCTGCGCAGCCTGCGCGAGCTGGACATTGCGCGCGCCGGTGCCAAGTACGGTCTCCACGTCCTGTGTGGCGGCAGGCGCGGCCATTGCGCTGAGCGCGCCGATGAGCGCAAAGAGGCGTATCAGTTGTCGTTCCATGTAATGGACTCCCGGGAAGATCCAAAGTGGCCGGGCTCGAGACCGGCGGCGGCAGCGCCTTCGATACGGTCCTCGAGACGCGCCGCACCGTTGCCGGGCGGCTCCGACAGATGCGTCGAAAAGCGGTAGCCGATGCTGCGCACGGTCTGCAGGAAGCGATCGCAGCCGTGCGGCTCGAGTACGCGGCGGATGCGACGAACGTGCACGTCGATGGTGCGCCGTCCGATACTCGGGTCGTCGCTCCAGAGCTTCTCGAGCAGCTCGTTGCGGCTGAACACCTGATCCGGATGCCGCATTAAAAACCGCATGAGGCGGAATTCGCGACGGCCGAGGTCGATGACCGCTTCGCCGACCAGGAGCCGGCGGCTGTCCGGATCGAGTATCAGGTCGCCGAAATCCAGCCGCTGCCGTTTGACGCGCACGGCCGGCCTGGACAGGCAGGCCCGGATGCGAGCGAACAGCTCGCGGGTCGACAGCGGCTTCAGCACGAAGTCGTCGACGCCGCTGTCGAAAGCACGCACCGCGTCGTCTTCGGACCGACGCGAGCTGACGATCAGCACGCGCATACCGGCGAGTTCGTGCCGTGCACGGACGGCCTCCACGAAATCGATGCACTCCGTGTCGGCGTGCGGCCAGTCGAGCAGCAGCAGGTCGGGTTTCTGCACAGCCAGACTGTCATCGGCGTCGCGCACGTCGTCCAGCTCGGCGACATCGTGACCGCGCTGGCGCAGGCCGAAGGCGATCATGCGCCGCAACGGCAGGTCGCGGCCGATCAGCAGGCAATGTGCACGGAATGTTTCGGAGTTCATGGGCGGTCGTCATATTTCACTGCCCGCGATTTAAGCAGCGGAAAATGACGACGCGATGAACGAATCATTGCGCCTGTGTTAAGAATTGCGGCGAAAAGGCCGCCGAGGCGGAATCGACGTGTTACGGAAAAGTTAAATACGCGCTACCGGCATGAAGTATTTGTTACAGCGTCTGCTGCGATTCTCCGACGCCGGCACCGAAACAACAGCCTGGGACGCGAACTTGCAGCCGATTCGCAGGCGCGGATCAGGTCGGATTATGTAACATATGCGATCGCCATCGGCGCAGGCCCCGGGAAATGGGGACATTCCTGATTTTCGGGATGCTCGTCTCAAGCCGACAAGCCGTGGTTCGGAAAATCAGGAATGTCCCCATTTACCGCTAGTGCTCCCGCCAGCGGCAGTATCGAAACAACAGCCTGGAGCGCGAACCTCCAGCAGGTTCGTGAGACTGGATCAGGCCGGGTTCTGTAACACAAACAATCGGGATGGGTGGAAATCCGTCCGGCGAACGCGCGCCGATCTCCTGCGGAACAGCAGCAGCGCCAGACCGAGCGGGGCCAGCAAGCCGAGCCCGCCTCCTCCACCGGAAGAGCGCGGCGGCGGCGGCTCCTCGGCCTGTTTCTGCAGCATGTTGTCGAACACGTGGTCCGCTATGGCCGCGCCCTGGTCCACGCCCGCCGTGGCATCGAACTGCCAGTGGATGCCGAGGTAGATGCGGCTTTGGGCGTTCTCGAGCGCAGCGGCGCTGAAGCGGTCGAAGTCCCGAACCACAACGTGGCGCGGATTGCCCGCCCAATCGGTGGTCGTACCATTCATCTCGTCTGACTCGAGCTGAAATGTCATCTCGTCCGAGCCGTAGAAGCGTTCGAGCATGCGGAACGTGGAGCCCCCGAACGTGGCGTGTCCGGACGGATAGCTCGGGAACGGCGGCGTGAAATCCGTACCGCTCCGATTGCTCGCAGGAGCGCCGAGCGGCATCCACGCAGCATCCTCGTGTGTCTCGTCATTTCCGTCGGTATCGGCGGCGCGAATGCCGACGACCGGACGCCAGAGATTGTAGAAGTACTTGCTTTCCCAGCACGCAATCCCCGCATCCGCCATCGCCAGATTCACGAGCGCGAACAAGCGGGCGTTCTCTACGACTGTGTTGTCGTGGAGTGCGGCAATCGTGCGCACCGCCTGGTTGTAAATCCGCGGCGGTACGCCGAGGCCGATCGTGCCGTCGTAGGCCCAGAAGAGGCCGATATCGGTCTGCGTCGCATCGCGCAGCGTCGAAGTCGCCTGGCCATCGCCGCCGAGGTCCTTCACTTCCGCGAAAGCCTCCGCATACTCGGGGCTGTCCAGCTCGGGCGGAGGAGGAGCGCGGAAAAACGGGTCGGTCACGTCGAGGCCGGAGAAGCTGTCGACCATGCCCCAGCCGGAGCCGAGAAAGCCCTGCTCAGGGTGGAGCGGGTCCGGTTGGTGATCACCCGGTTCCGTGC
>JACDCP010000114.1:0-3344 GCA_013817465.1 Gammaproteobacteria bacterium
TGCTCGTCGGGCTCGCCACGGCTGCCGTCATGCTCAGTGGATTCGCGCTGCCGACCTTCCTGCAGCTCAGGCGCGTTTCGCCGGCCCGCATCCTCAATCGCGCGCTCGATCCGATGCCGGTGCGGACTGCACTGGTCGCGGCGCCGGCCGCAGCGACCGTTGCGTTCATGCTCTGGTGGGTCGTTCGCGACGCTGCGCTCTTCGCATATGTTGTCGGTGGGACGATCGCGACACTTGCGGTGCTGGCGGCCGGCGGCTGGGTACTCGTGCGCGCGTTACAGGGCGTGCGTGGGCGCGTCGGCATAACCTGGCGCTACGGGCTTGCGAACATTGCGCGACGCGGACGCGACAGCATCGTGCAGATCGTCGGCTTCGGGCTCGGCATCATGGTGCTGTTGCTGCTCGCATTCGTGCGCACGGATCTGCTCGATGCCTGGGCTGCGACGCTGCCCGAACGCGCGCCGAACAATTTCCTCATTAACATTCAGCCCGACGAGCTCGACACGGTGCGCGGGATATTCGCCGCACATCGGCTGCCGGAGCCGGATTTCGCGCCGCTCGTGCGTGCGCGATTGACGCACCTCAACGGCGTGCCAGTGGCGGATATCGAGTTTCCAGGCGAGGAGGCGCGCGGTTTTGCCGAGCGCGAATCGAATCTGAGCTGGCGCGCGGAAATGCAGGAGGACAATCGCCTGCTGAGCGGCGAGTGGTGGAGCGATGCGGAGAGGGCCGAGGTGTCCGTGGAAATCGACTATGCCGTCGATTTCGGCCTCGAAATCGGCGACACGCTCACTTACGACGTCGCGGGTGAAAGCCTGACGGCGCGCGTCACGAGCTTGCGTTCCGTGCAGTGGGATTCATTCAAGCCAAATTTCTTCATGATGTTCTCACCCGAGTCGCTGCAGGATTATCCGGCGACTTGGGTCGGCAGCGTGCACGTACCCGCGGAGGCCCGCAGCGGCTTTCTGCTCGAATTGTCGGAACGGTTGCCGAGCGTGTCGGTCATCGACATGGCGGCCCTGCTCGAGCAGGTTCGCGCCATCATGGACAATGCCTCCCTCGCCGTACAGTACGTGTTCGTCTTCACGTTGCTGGCCGGCCTTACCGTGCTGCTCGCAGCCGTTCAGTCGACCCGCGACGAGCGGCGTTACGAGAGCGCCATGCTGCGCACGCTCGGCGCCAGCCGGCGCGTTATTCTTGCCGGTGTCGGCGCCGAGTTTCTTGCGCTAGGTTTCCTCGCCGGATTGCTCGCCGCGATCGGCGCCAGTGCGATCGGCTACGTCCTTGCCACCCGGCTGTTCGAGCTCGACTACACGACGGATCCGCTCGTCTGGGTCGCAGGCGTGCTGGCGGGCACGCTCATGGTCGGCATGAGCGGCATCCTCGCTACGCGTGCCGCCGTCATCGATCCGCCGATCAACACCTTGCGCCGCACCTGAATCAAAGGGTCTGCGGTAAGCAAGCAGGGAAATGGGGACATTCCTGATTTCCTGCAGCGGCAATACCGATGCCATCTATTTCCAGGAAATCAGGAATGTCCCCATTTCCTGGTACCAGCGCCGCTCGCCTGCATGATTTCCTTGATCACGGCGGCGACGGTTTCGAGGGTCGTTTTGCGGGCGCTGCTCTTGCGCCAGACGGCGCCGATGCTGCGTGAGGGCGCAGGCTTTTTGAACGGGCGCACGGCGAGGCGGGTGTTCGGCACCGCCGTTTCGACGGCGAGCGCCGGCAACAACGTCACGCCGACGCCGGCGGCGACCATCTGTCGCAGCGTCTCGAGGCTCGTCGCCCGGAAATCCTGGCGCTCGTGCGCGTTGACCCGGCCGCAGACCTCGAGGGCCTGATCGCGCAGGCAGTGACCGTCCTCGAGCAGCAGCAGCTCCTCGCCGTCCAGATCCTCGATGCTCAGTGCGCCGTGTTTCGCCAGCCGGTGCCCCGGCGGCAGCGCGACGAAGAACGGTTCCGCGAACAGCGCCTGCACTTCGAGTCCGTCGGCATCGACGGGCAAGGCGAGAATCCCCGCGTCGAGTTTGCCGTTGCGCACATCGGCGAGCAGCGGATCGGTCTGGCGCTCGGCGAGCAGGAGCTGCAGCCGCGGATAGCGCCCGCGTAGCTCGCTGAGAATGTGCGGCAGCAGATACGGCCCGAGCGTAGGGATGAGGCCGATGCGCAGTCTGCCCACCATCGGGTCCTGCTCGTAGCGCGCGATTTCAATAATCTGGTCGATCTCCTCGAGGACGCCCCGCGCCCGCCGCACGATTTCTTCGCCGGCGTCGGTCAGGATCGCCTGCCGGCCGCGACGTTCGATGAGCGGCACGCCTAGCTGGGTCTCGAGCTTCCTGATTTGTGTGCTCAGCGTCGGCTGGCTGACGAAGCAGCGCCTGGCGGCGCGGCCGAAATGGCGCGTTTCGGCGAGCGCGACCAGATAACGCAGCATTTGCAGCTTGAGGTCGATCATAGCTTTAGGCTATTGAACTAATAAGAACAATCGATTGGAGTTATCGTCTCAGCTACCGCATCCTGTGTCCATCCCGGGAGCCTGAAGGGCTTTCATGAATTTTTCGCAAGTGTTCGCAAATGGAGGACAGCAGATGTTAGGCATTGGAGACAGGTTCCCCGATTTCAAGCTGAAAGGCGTCGTCGACAGCAATCTGAAGTCGGCTTTCGAGACCTTCGATCAGGACAGCTTCGAGGGCAAATGGCGCGTCGTTTTCTTCTGGCCGAAGGACTTCACCTTCGTCTGTCCGACCGAGATCGCCGCTTTCGGGCACCTGGAGGGCGAGTTCCGCGACCGTGACGCGCAGGTGCTCGGCGTCAGCATCGATTCCGAGTTCGTGCACCTGGCGTGGCGTAAGGACAAGGAGGAGCTGAGGGGACTGCCGTTCCCCATGCTTGCCGACGTCAAGCGCGAGCTGAGCGGTGGCCTCGGCATCCTCGATCGCGAGGAAGGCGTCGCACAGCGCGCGACCTACATCGTCGACCCGGACGGCATCATCCGTTTCGTCTACGTGACGGATCTCAACGTCGGCCGCAGTCCGGAAGAAGTGTTGCGCGTCCTCGACGCGCTGCAGACGGACGAGCTCTGCCCCTGCAACTGGGCTGCAGGCGAGGAGACGCTGAAGGCCGCCTGAGCCGGCCTTCGCCGGCACCGGAAATGGGGACATTCCTGATTTCCGGCCCGCGATGGGAAAAGGGGACATTCCTGATTTTCCGGAAAGTAAATTAGGGAAGCTCTGATTAACGATGATTATTGATCGATGTGGGACATTGATCTCGGCAATCGCTGTGACAAGTTGGTCAGTTCGCTGTTCTTGCGACTTTGTCGTGTGGATTTGAGCATTCGC
>JACDCP010000114.1:3354-9341 GCA_013817465.1 Gammaproteobacteria bacterium
GTGCCGATCTCCGTGCAGCGTAAATCAATGAACTGCCATTATCGCCGATCAAGCGAATAAATCAGAGTTTCCTTAGATATTCCTCGGCTCGCGAGCAGAAAATCAGGAATGTCCCCATTTCCCCGATTCGTGATGAGGAGTCATGCAATGACTATCGAAGACATCAAGGCCCGCATTCCTGATTATGCGAAGGATCTGAAGCTCAACCTGTCCAGCGTCCTGACGACGCAGGGCGCGCCTGGCCTCAATGAAAGCCAGATTCTCGCCACTGCGGTGGCGTCGGCGCACGCCGCGCGCAACCCGGCGTTCGCGCGCGAGATCGAAGCGCTGGCGGCAGGAACGCTCGATGACGAGACGCTGACGGCCGCGCGCAGCGCAGCCGCCATCATGGCCATGAACAACATTTACTACCGGTTTACGCATCTCGTCGGCGACGAGGAGTACCGGACTCTGCCGGCGCGGCTGCGCATGAACGTGATCGCAAAGCCGGCGGGCGAAAAGACCGACTTCGAGCTCTACTCGCTCGCGGTCTCGGCCATTAACGGTTGCGGCATGTGCATGGCCTCCCATGAGCAGGTGCTGCGTAAGTCAGGCATCGGCCGCGAGGCGATCCAGAGCGTCGCAAGAATCGCCTCGGTTGTCCACGCTGTCGCCGTGGTGCTGGAGCACGCGCAGGCAGTGACTCAGGCAAGGACAGCCGAGGCGGCCTGAACGGCCCCGAGACCGCCTGAGCGGCCAATCCGCCGCCCCGAAGAACAGAGGGACTCGGCCATCTGGTCGACCTTATTTCTCCCGGCACTGGTGGAGAGCCGGCCAAGCGAGGCCCTCAAACCGGCACGATATAATCGCCTTCATGCGCGACTCAGGAAAACGGCTGTCCGCTGGCGTCGTAGTGCTCCGCGATACGCCGCGAGGCATGCGTTTTCTCCTGCTGCGTGCCTTCAATCACTGGGATTTTCCCAAGGGGCTCGTCGAGCAGGGCGAAACGCCCATGCAGGCCGCGATCCGCGAGGTCGTCGAGGAAACCACGCTCACCGATCTCGACTTCGCATGGGGCAAGGCGTTTATCGAAACCGGCCCTTACAGCCGTGGCAAGACCGCGCGCTACTACCTCGCGCGCACCGAAAGCGAAACCATCGATCTGCCGCCGAACCCGCTCACGGGCCGTTCCGAGCACGTTGAGTATCGCTGGACAGACTACCGTAGCGCGCGGCGGCTCGCTTCCCCGCGCCTGAAACCGGTCGTCGACTGGGCCGCTGGTTTGATCGAGTCCAAAGAGGTGGCGACAGAGGTGCCCGGCACCTAGTCAGTTTCCGGCACCTGGTCTATGCGCCCGCGGCGGCCGCCGGCGAGAAAATCCGCCACGTTTGTCACGACTTCGTCGAGGGCGCGCTGGCGGGCCTCGCGTGCTGCCCAGGCGATGTGCGGCGTGACGATCAGATTCGGAATGTCGCCTGCAAGCAGCGGGTTGCCGTCGACCGGCGGTTCCCGACTCAATACGTCGATGCCTGCGCCGCCGATCTCGTGCGCGCGTAACGCTTGCGCCAGGGCCTGCTCGTCGATCAGTGCGCCGCGCGCCGTGTTGATGAGCAGCGCATTGCGGCGCATACGGTCGAGCTCGGCGCCGCCGATGAGCCGCATCGTGTCCGGCGTCAACGGGCAGTGCAGGCTGAGAACGTCTGCGCGCTCGAGCAATTCATCGAACGCCAGCCGCCCATCGCGCGGCGCTTTTCCGCGATGCTCCGCCACGAGCACTTCGAGTCCGAAGGCCGGTGCCGCGCGAGCGACGCCGCGCCCCAGCTCGCCGAAGCCGACGATGCCGAGAGTCTTGCCCTTCAGCTCGCGAATGGGATAGTCGAGCAGGCAGAACTGCGGGCTCTCGCGCCACGCGCCGTCCCGCAGCAGCCGCTGATACGCCGCAAGATGATGCGTCAGGGCAAGTATCAACGCATAGACGTGCTGCACGACCGAGGCCGTGCAATAACCGCGGATATTGCAGACGGCGATACTGCGTGCTCGCGCCGCGTCCAAATCGATGTTGTTCGTGCCGGTTGCGACGAGCGCCACCAGCTTGAGATGCGGCGCGGCCGCGATCGCAGCGGCATCGATGCGGATCTTGTTCGTGATGACCACCTCGGCGCCGGCCAGGCGCTCCGGCAGGTCTCGCGAATGCGTCACATCGAACAGTTCGATTCCCGGCAGGGTGGCGTTGAGCGCCGCGACGTCGAGATCGTCGCGGCTCACGGTGGCGAAATCGAGGAACACGGCTCTCATCAGAATCAGTCGGGATCGGATTACATCGAAAAATATCGCGAATTGCCTCAGTTCCGGTAACCTCAGTGTAAATGCAGTCCGATCGCGATTGAATCAAATCCAGGGGCTTGCCAAATCAGGGCTCCGGTCGGACGATCAGCGAATCTGACCTTGAACCGGAATATCGCATGGCCGAGGCGCGCTCAATTCCTTTCGCAGGCTACCGGGAGATCGATGTCGACGAGATGCGACGGCGCGCTCGGGATTTCCGCGAGGCCATGGAACGGCGGCGCACGGTGCGCGATTTTTCGGATCGGTCGGTGCCGCGCGACATCATCGAAGACTGCCTGCGCACGGCCGCGACGGCGCCGAGCGGGGCAAACATGCAGCCGTGGCGGTTTGTCGTCATCAGCGATCCGCAGATCAAGCATCGCATCCGTGTTGCCGCAGAGGAGGAAGAGAGGCACTTCTACCAGCACCGCGCTTCGCAGGAGTGGCTCGAAGCTCTCGCACCGCTCGGCACCGACGAGCACAAGCCGTTCCTTGAGACCGCGCCGTATCTGATCGCCGTTTTCGAGCAGCGCTACGGGCATCTGCCGGACGGCCGGAAGCTCAAGCACTATTACCCGAACGAATCGGTCGGACTCGCGACCGGCGTGCTCCTGACGGCCATCCATCTTGCGGGCCTCGTGGCCCTGACGCACACGCCGAGCCCCATGAAGTTCCTCAACGGGATCCTCGGCCGGCCGAAGCACGAGCGGCCCTTTCTCTTGCTGGTGGTCGGGTATCCGGCCGCTGATGCGCAGGTGCCGGACATTCAACGCAAGGATTTTCAAGAGCTCGTCAGCTTTGTCTGAGGCATCGACATGCGATACTTGATCCTGCTTTTTCTGCTGGCCGGTCCGCTCGTCGCGGCCGAAGATCGCTTCCTCGCCGAGCGCGAGGCCCTGGTCGGGGAAATCGAGGCCGACGTGCGCGCGACGCGCAGTTATCTCGACACCGAGACACTGGACGCGGCGGTGCTCGAGGCGATGCGCAGCGTGCCGCGCCATCGTTTCGTGCCGGACGACGAGGTCGAGCACGCTTACGAGAATCGCCCGCTGCCGATCGGCCACGGCCAGACGATCTCCCAGCCTTACATCGTCGCCATCATGACGGACCTGCTGGAGCCCGCGCCGGAGCATAAGGTGCTGGAAGTCGGCACCGGCTCCGGCTATCAGGCTGCAGTGCTCGCCGAAATCGTCGAGTCGGTGCACAGCATCGAGATCATCGAGCCGCTCGGCGAGAGCGCGCGCCGGCGTTTGGAAAAGCTCGGCCATGACAACGTGCAGGTGCGCGTCGGCGACGGCTATTACGGCTGGCCGGAAGGCGCGCCGTATGACGGCATCGTCGTCACCGCGGTCGCCAGCCACGTGCCGCCGCCGTTGCTCCAGCAGCTCAAACCGGGCGGGCGCATGATCATTCCCGTCGGCAGCCGGTTTCTGACCCAGCAGCTCGTGCTCGTCGAGAAGGCTGCCGACGGCACCGTGACCACACAACAGATCCTGCCGGTGCGCTTCGTCCCGCTGACCGGCGGGCATGATTGACCCGGCACCCCCTGCGCCTGAACGCCGGGCGCTGCCGCTGCTTGCCCTCGCGCTCGTCTCCGCGGCGGGTCTCGCCTACGAGATCCTGCTCATGCGCTTGTTTTCCATCATTCAGTGGCATCACTTCGCGTACATGATATTGAGTCTCGCGCTGCTCGGCTTCGGCGCGAGCGGCACGTTTCTCAGCCTGGCCGGCCGGGCGCTCGACCGCCGTTTTGCGGCATCGTTCGCGGCCAACTCCGCGCTCTTCGGCGCCGCGGCGATCGGCTGCTTTGCGCTCGCCCAGCGCATGCCGTTCAATCCCGAGGAGATGCTCTGGGATCCGCGCCAGCTACTGCTGCTGTCCGGCGTTTATGCGCTGCTCGCGGTGCCCTTCTTTTTTGTCGCGAATGCCGTCGGCCTCACGCTGATGGTGGCACGTGAACGAGTCGGCAGGGCCTACGCGGCTGATCTGATCGGCGCCGGTCTCGGCAGCTTAGGGCTCGTGCTCCTGCTCTTCGCCGCATTCCCGGACACGGCGCTGCGTTATGTCGCCGCGCTCGGCGCTCTGGCGGCGGGGCTGGCCTGCCGCGAGCTGCGCTGGCACTCGCGCGCGGGACCGTTGCTCGGCCTGCTGCTCGCGGCCGGCATCGTCCTGTCGCCGCAAAGCTGGGTCGAGCCACGGCTGTCACCTTACAAGGCGTTGAGCCAGACGTTGCAGATCAGTGGCGCACGCATCATCGATCAGCGCTCGAGCCCGCTTGGCGTGCTCACTGTCGTCGCGAGTCCGCGCATCCCGTTGCGGCATGCGCCGGGCTTGAGTTTGAATGCGCAAGCCGAGCCGCCGCCGCAGCTCGGCGTGTTCACGGACGGCGATGCAATGACCGCGATAACTGCTCGACCCCCTGTCCTCCCGAAAGGGGGCAGCAGCCGCGACGGGCGATCCTTGGAGTTCCTCGACTATCTGACTTCCGCATTGCCCTACCACGTCTCGGAACCCCGGAACGTGTTGATCCTCGGCGCCGGCGGCGGCATGGACGTTCTGCAGGCGCTGTCGCACGGCGCAGGCCGCGTCGACGCCGTCGAGCTGAACCCGCAGCTCATCGGGCTCGTGCGCGGGCGCTTCGCCGACTTCGCCGGTCAGCTTTACAACGCACCCGGCGTGCGCGTGCATGCCGACGAGGGACGCGGTTTCGTTGCGGCGAGCGATGAGCGTTACGACCTGATCCAGCTTGCCGCGCTCGATTCGTTTGCCGCCTCTTCGGCAGGCCTGTATGCGCTGAATGAAAGCTATCTCTACACCCTCGAGGCCTTCGACCTGTACCTCGATCAGCTCGCGCAGGGCGGCTATCTGGCCGTCACGCGCTGGATCAAGCTGCCGCCCCGCGACACGCTTAAGCTGCTCGCGACCGCTGTCGAGGCGTTGCGCAGGCGCGACGCGCATCCGGAGCAACAGATCGTGCTGATCCGTGGCTGGCAGACGAGCACGCTGCTGATTAAAAACGGTCCGGTCACAGCGCGAGAGATAGAGGCTCTGAAAGAATTCTGCCGCGCGCGATCCTTCGATACCGCGTGGTATCCGGGCATGCCGGCTGTTGCAGCGAACCGCTTCAATCGCCTCGAAAGCCCGTATTTTTTCATGGCCGCGCAGGCTTTGCTGCAAGGGAATGCGGACGCGTTTTTCGCGAACTACAAGTTCGACGTCCAGCCGGCCAGCGACGACCGGCCCTACTTCTCCAATTTCTTCAAGTGGTCCACGCTGCCGGAAATCTTCGCGCTGCGCGACCAGGGCGGGCGCGCCCTTCTCGAAGGTGGCTATCTCGTGCTGGTCGCTACGCTCGTGCAGGCTATCGTCGCGGGGTTTCTGCTCATCGTATTGCCGCTGTTTCTCGCACCCGGTCTGCGCGGCGCGGCGCGCCGGCCAGTCTCCCGGTGGCGGCTGTTCGCGTACTTCGCGGCGCTCGGCCTCGCCTTTCTGTTTCTCGAGATGGTGTTCATCCAGAAACTCATCCTGTTTCTGCAGGAGCCCGTCTATGCGGTGGCGGTCGTGCTCAGTGCGTTTCTCGTATTTGCCGGGCTCGGCAGCGCCTGGACGGCGCGCGCGCGCCGAGCGGATCAAGATCGCCGCGGGGTCATGCGCGCCGCGGTGTTGATCGCAGTGTTCTGTGT
>JACDCP010000314.1 GCA_013817465.1 Gammaproteobacteria bacterium
AGGTAGCAGCGTGACATCCATCAAGAAAACCTTTCAGTACGGCGCGCATTCCGTGACGCTCGAGACAGGCGAAATCGCCCGGCAGTCCGACGGCGCAGTCCTTGTCAACATGTCGGATACCGTGGTCCTGGTCACGGCCGTAGGCCGCAAGGAAGCCGAGCCGGGCCGCGATTTCTTCCCCCTGACGGTCAATTATCAGGAAAAGACTTACGCGGCCGGACGCATTCCCGGCGGCTTCTTCAAGCGGGAAGGCCGGCCGAGCGAAAAGGAGACGCTCGTCTCTCGCCTGATCGATCGCCCGCTGCGGCCCTCGTTTCCGAAAGGCTTCAGGAACGAAGTCCAGGTCATCGCGACGGTTATCTCCATGAATCCCGACGTCGACTCGGATATCCCTGCGATGCTCGGCGCATCGGCCGCGCTGGCTTTGTCCGGCATGCCCTTCAATGGTCCAATCGGCGCCGCACGGGTCGGCTATCGCGACGGCACATACGTCCTCAATCCGCGCGGCTCGGAGCTCAAGGACTCGAAACTGAATCTGGTGGTGGCCGGCACGCGCAAGGCCGTGCTGATGGTCGAGTCGGAGGCGAACCGGCTTCCCGAGGACGTCATGCTGGGCGCAGTCATGTACGGGCACGACCAGATGCAGCGAGCCATCCAGGTTATCGAGGAGCTGGCGCAGGAGGCGGGCAAGCCGGCCTGGGACTGGCAGGGGGCCGAAGAGAGCGCCGAGCTCACCAACGCGGTCGCCAATTTTGCTTCGACGCGCCTCGCGGAAGCGTACCGCATTACGGAGAAGCTCGAGCGGCGCAACCGCATCGGCGAGATTCGCAACGAAACGGCGGCCAGACTCGCAGGGGAGGGCGAAGGGACGCGCTGGAGCGCGGACGCCGTCGCGCAGGAATTCGCTCGTGTCGAGAAGCACATCGTCCGGGAACGGGTCCTCAACGGGGAGCCACGTATCGATGGCCGCGACATGCGCACTGTGCGCCCGATTTCGGTGCGCACCGGTGTGTTGCCGCGGACGCACGGCTCAGCCTTGTTCACGCGTGGCGAGACGCAGGCGCTGGTTGTCACGACTCTCGGCACCGGACGCGACGCGCAAATCATCGATGCGCTGGACGGCGAATATAAAGAGCCCTTCATGCTGCATTATAATTTTCCGCCCTACAGCGTCGGCGAGACCGGCTTTATGGGCTCGCCGAAGCGCCGCGAGATCGGTCATGGCAAGCTGGCCCGGCGCGGCATCATGGCTGTGATGCCGGAGGCGGGCAGCTTCCCGTACGTCATCCGCGTGGTCTCGGAGATTACCGAATCGAACGGCTCGAGCTCCATGGCCTCGGTCTGCGGCACCAGTCTGTCGCTGATGGATGCCGGCGTGCCCATCAAGGCTGCGGTTGCCGGTGTGGCCATGGGACTGGTCAAGGAAACCGACCGCTATCAGGTGCTGACGGACATCCTCGGCGATGAGGATCACCTGGGCGATATGGACTTCAAGGTGGCCGGCACCGAGGACGGCATCACGGCCCTGCAGATGGACATCAAGATCGACGGCATCACGCGCGAGATCATGAGCGATGCGCTCGATCAGGCGCGCGAAGCCAGGCTGCACATCCTCAACGAAATGAACCAGGTCATCCGCAAGCCGCGCGAGCAGATGTCCGACTGGGCGCCGACGATCATGACCTTCAAGATCGACCCGGAGAAGATCCGTGAAGTGATCGGCAAGGGCGGCTCGGTGATTCGCTCGATAACTGAAGAGACGGGAGCAACCATCGACATTGAGAACGACGGCACCGTCAAGATCGCATCCGTCGACGGCGAGTCGGGCAAGGAAGCGCGCCGGCGGATCGACCTGATTACCGCAGACGTCGAAGTCGGGCAGATCTACGAAGGCCGCGTGGCGCGGCTCATGGACTTCGGCGCGTTCGTCACTATTTTGCCGGGCAAGGATGGCCTCGTGCACATTTCGCAGATTTCCGAAGAGCGCGTGGAGCGGGTCAGCGACAAGCTCAAGGAAGGCGACGTCATCAAGGTCAAGGTGCTCGAGGTCGACCGGCAGGGGCGGATTCGGCTCAGCATGCGGAATCTGGACGCGGCTTGATCGCCAGCACTTCACTCCCAATCGGATTGCAACGATCAACCGGGGGAAAGCGCCTGTTCCTCCGTTTCGCTGCTCTGGGTAATAGTTACCCACCAGCACGGGGATAGATGAGTAGTTTCGCTCAGAGTCACCAGGCGTCGAAATTTCGGCGGGAGGATGCCGCCGACGAACAGCGAATGCGTTAGCCGCCGATCGGCCGATTGAAATCGGCCCTACAAGGTTTCTTTTTCGGTGATTTCTTCGCGCTGTCGCGAAACGTCTCGCCCGCGCGCGCCGGACAGGGTTCTGAAGATTTCGTCCTGCACCGATCGCCAGCGGGCGTAATTCTGTTGTGCGATGTCGGCGACCATACCGGCAGGATCGGAACCAACCACGCCACGCACACGCTCGCGAATCTGCTGCTGCTGGCTGGTGAACAGCTTCATGCTCTGCTCGAGGTAGCTGCCGACAACTCCCTGCATGGCGCCGTCGTAGGAGCGGACGAGCTGCAGAAGGAAGTCCCGGCTCATGATCGGGTGCGCATGCTGTTCCTGCTCGGTGATCACCTGCAGCAGGATGCTCCGCGTGATGTCTGTCTGGGTTTTCTTGTCGATGACGACAAATTCGATTCGTTCGAGCACCAGCCGGCGGATGTCGGAGAGCGTAATGTAATGACTCTCCTCCGTGTCATAGAGGCGACGATTGGGGTATTTCTTGATAGTCCGGGGCTGAGTCATGACAGG
>JACDCP010000115.1 GCA_013817465.1 Gammaproteobacteria bacterium
GCGCGACAGGACGACCCTCTTCACGCAGCCACAGGACGATGCTTCAGCCGAAGCCCTGATCCGCGCAATTGTCGGCGACCGCGCCGGCAACATCTGGGTCGGTACTGACGGTGGTGGCCTGCGGCGACTGGCGCCGGGATCGAACGAGTTTTCGATCCATTCCCACGATCCGACCAATCGCGCCAGTGTTGCCGATGCTCAGGTGTTGTCGGCGTTCGAGGATGAGACGGGGCTGCTCTGGTTCGGCACGGGTGCAGGCGGTGTCAGCCGTTTCAATCCGGCCACCGAAGCGTTCGCGCACTACCGGCACCGCGGCGCCGACGCATCCGGCCTGCCGAGCAATACCGTCTGGTCGTTTCAGGAGGATCCGGACGGCGGCCTGTGGATTGCGACGGATGCCGGGCTTGCGTACATGCACGCCGTGACGGGCGATATCACGGCGTGGCGTATCCATCCCGGCGCTCAGGACCCGAAAAGCAATGCAACCTACGCCGTTTATCGCGATCGCGCGAGCCGTCTCTGGGTAGGCGCCGAAACCGGGTTGTACCTGTTTCACGAAGAGACGGGCGAGTTCGAGCCGATAAGTCTGCTCACCGATGCCGACGCGGATGTCGACAAATACGCCGGGACTGTTCATTTCATCGTCCAGGATAATGCAGGCGCACTCTGGCTCGGTACCTTCAACGGACTCGTGAAATACGATCCGCATACCGGAATGGCGCAGATATTCACCGACACCGATGTCCTGAGCAGCGATTGGGTCATGGCGGCCGTGCCGTCGGCGCAAGGCCTGTGGGTAGGAACCGAGGGCGGACTCGACCTGCTCGACGCGGCCACCGGCGAACTGCTTTCGAGCTATCGCAATGACCCGGTCGATCCGTCGAGCCTGAGCCACAACGCCATCCAGACGCTGACGCTGTCAAAGGCAGGCGAGCTCTGGGTCGGCACGACTGCCGGCCTGAACCGGTTCGATGGCGATGGCGGCTTCACACGCGTCACCACCGCAGACGGACTGCCGAGCAACTATATCTACGCTGTGATCGAGGACCGGCAGAGCAACATCTGGGTCAGCTCGAACCGCGGTTTATCACGCCTGGAGCCGGCCACCGGCGAGGTCGACAGCTTCAGCGTGAGCGATGGCCTGCAAAGCAACGAATTCAACAGCGGAGCCGTGCACGAGGGCGCCAGCGGCCGGCTGTATTTCGGCGGCATCAACGGATTCAATCGCTTCGAACCCGCCGACATTGGCGCCGACCCCCGCCCTCCGCGAGTAGCCATCACCACTGTGGACATCATGGGCGGGGCTCTGGGCGCCAGCCTGACCCGTCGCGGACCGGTGGAGCTTGCCCTGTCGTATGATGAGAATCTCTTCACACTCGAATTTGCAGTATTCGATTTTAAGTCGCCCTTGAACAACCGGTTTCTTTACAAGCTCGACGGTTTCGACGCCGAATGGCGCGATGCCGCCGAGCGCAATCACGCTACCTACACCAATCTCGATCCCGGCCAGTACGTTTTCCGCGTGCGCGGCGCGAACAGCCAGGGCGTGTGGAGCGATAACGAGGCCATGCTGCCGATCGAAATCGCGCCGCCGTTCACACGATCGCTGACCGCCTACACGATCTACCTGGCCGTGGTGCTGTGCCTGGCCGGCGTGCTCATGCGCCTGTGGATGGAACGGGTGCAGCGGGAGCACCTGCTCAGGACGGAGCAGCAGAAGCGCGGCCTGGCCGAGCACCTGCAGCGTTTCACGCATGGCATTGCCTCGACGTTCGACTCGGCGGCTGTCGCCGGCCAATTGCTGAACAGCGCCGCGGATCTCGTTACGTACGACTGCGCCGCGGTCTTTCTGCAGGATGCAGCGCAAGTGAAGTTGCTGGCGGCGCGGCGGATCGATGAGCACGAGCGCGGTGTGCTCGGGAATCTGCCGAAGACGCATCCGCAATTCTTCACTCACGCTCGCGCGAATATAAAGGCGCGCACGATCGACGGCGAGGAGCTCGCAGCCTACGGCTTCGCGCCTGCCCTGCCGCCCACGTCGATCGTGCGCGTCGTGCCGTTAGTCTCACACGGCAAGGAGCTGGGCGTGATGCTTGTCGTGCGCCGTTTCGGCCCGCGCTTCGATATGCAGGACATGAGCATTTGCGCACTGCTGGCTCAGCAGGCAGTCGTGGCGTTCGAGAACGCCCGGCTGTTCGCCGAGGTGCAGCGGCTGGCAGTCACCGATGAGCTGACCGGCCTGTACAATCGCCGTCGGTTCTTCGAGCTCGCGCGCCAGGAGTTCAACCGCAGCCTGCGGCACGATTCGAAGCTCGCCATGGTGATTCTCGACGCGGATCATTTCAAACGCATCAACGACGAGTACGGTCACCTGACCGGCGATCGGGTGCTCAGGCAGCTCGCGCGCATCTGCGCCGCCGCAACGCGCAGTTTCGATCTGCTCGGGCGGTATGGCGGCGAGGAGCTCATAGTGATGTTGCCGGAAACCGGACTGACGACGGCGCGAAATGTGGCGGCGCGCATCCGCGCCGACGTCGAGGCCAACGTGACGACATCGACTCGCGGCGCGGTCCAGTTGACCGTGAGCATCGGCGTCGCCGCGCGCACGGGCGGTATGCGCGATCTGTCGGCGCTGATCGAAGCCGCCGACGACGCGCTGTTCCGCGCGAAGCGGGAAGGACGGAATCGGGTCGTTACCGCCGCATAATGCGGGTTGAAAGTGCCCGCTGAACGCTACAAGCGCCCGCTGAATGAGAAGCTGCGGCGTCCGTCAGCGGCGGGCGCGCCGAGCAGGAGTTGTAGCGTGTCGCTGAATGGCCCCGGCGCGTCGTCGCGCGCAAGCACGCGGCCCTCGACGACGTAGCTCCGATCGTCCTTGATCACGACCGTGCCCTGCACTTCCAGTGGACCGCTGGTGTCGCGGAACACCCCGGTGAGGGCGCCGGCCGGACCTTTGGCGTTGTCGTCGAAGACCACACGATAGCTGCCCATGGGTTGCGTCGACGGCTGTGTCACGAGCAGGTTGCCGATGTTCAAGGTGCCGGCAAGCCGGTCGGGCCACGCTTCGCGCAGCCGGATGAGATCGAAATCGAGCACGATATCGCCTGTCACGCCTTCTATCGGCAACAGCGCCTCGCCGATCGAAAGCGGCAGCGCCGCCTCGAGCCCGCTGATCCACACCCGGTCGCCTGGACCGACCGCGACATCGGCTTCGAGGAAACCGTCCTCACGCTCGGCGCGCAACGCGAACGAGATGCGTCCGAGCAACAGGCTGGCCGGCTGGAACTGCCAGCGCGCCTGCCCGAACTGAAAGCCGGCCACCTCGAGTCCCTGGGCCGTGCCGTTAAATATCGTGCCGTCCACGAAGTGCACGCGCAGATCCGGCGGCGCCGTCCACGCGTAGACGAGCCGTGCCGGCAACAGCGCGACGAGGAAGATGACGAAGGCGACGCCGCCCGCCAGCAGCAGCCAGAAAGTCGAACGCCTCACGCGCCGGGTCTTTCGAGCACGAGGCTGGCGGTCACAACGCCGGGCTGCACGCCTCCGTCGAAAGATGCCGAATTGATGCGCACGCCATGCCGGGACTGCAGGATACCCAACCATTGCACGAGCTGGTCGAAGGGCGCAGCCTCGAAGCGCACGCGAATGCTGTCCTCGCCCGCCGGCTGGTTTTGCTTGAGATACTGCCGCAGCTCGCCCACGCCCGCCGTGTTGGCGACAATCACGACGAGCGGTTCCCCGCTTGCGGCCCCTGTCGCCGCGCCGCCGCGCGCGGCGCCGAGGTCCGGCGCCACGGAGCGCATCCAGAGCACCAGGCTTTCTTTCTGCTCGACGCGCTCGGCCAACTTCGCAGTCCCTGCGTAGAGCGGTCGCACGATGAGCAGCAGAAACAGCGCAACGGCCAGCACGATGGCGCCGCTCACGACGAAAAACTGCTCGCGCCGCTCGAGGCTGCGGAACCAGGCCTTCATGCGCCCGGTTCCTTGAACGTCAGGCGCCCTTCGATGGCCTCGTCTCGCGGGTTCGCGGAGCGGATTTCAGTCTCCAGCCGGCCGCGTTCAGCGACCAGGCGTTTGATCTGGTCAAGCGTGCCGACGCTCGGCACAGTGAGCCTGAGATCCATGACGTCGTTGCGAAAGCTGAGCGCTTCGACCCGCGCATCCGGCGTCTCGAGCAGTACCGACCCGAGCACCGTCAGGATCTCCAGGAACGGTTTTTCGCTGGCGCTGCCACCACCGCGCAGCGCCTCCAGCTCGCGCTCGATCTGCCGCCGCGGGTCGGTCGACAGTGGCGTGTTCGGCAGCGCGGCCTTGAAAACCTCTTCGATAGTCGCGTCGAGCTGCGCCTCGGCGGCGGTCAGTTTGAAGTACTCCACGCCCTGTATGCCGAGCGCGACTGCCACGCAGATCGCAGCGAGCGACGCAGCCAGCCGCCAGGGCTGCCACAATGCTTTCGAGCTCGACGCCGGCGCGTAGGGCCCCTGCAACAGATTGATGTCCGACTGTCGCACGGCCTGAACGGCCAGATGCGGCAACGGCCCCTGCGGCAGCAGCTTGATGTCGACGTCGGCGAAGCGCTCGCGCAAGTCGTTCCACAGCGCAGCCTGGCCCTGATGCCGGCGCTGGCCGAGCCAGACGGTCAAACGGGTCGCCGAGGCGGGCTGGTCTGCGCCGTCGACGCCGATCCCGGCAAGCTCGAGCGCCTGATCGAGCAGCATGCCCTGGAAGACGATCGGCTGCTGTTCGTCGCGGCGCAGGTAGACCAGATCCTGGTCCAGCAGCACCGACACGCCGCCCGGCGCAAGAGGCAAAGCATAAGCATCCGGCATGAGCACCTGCGGGCGGATGCCGGCCGCGCCGAGCCGCTCGAGCCAGCTAGCCATGTGGGCGCGCGTCGTGACCGCGACCGGCAGCGCGGCTTGCGCGTCAGTACGGGCGCCGGGCGCGAAATGCAACCGGTCGATGTCCTCGGCGAGCTGCTCCTCGAGGGCAAAGGGCAGGGCTTGCAGAAGCTTTGCGCCGCCCCGTACCGGCAGATTGGCAGTCGTCATCAACACTTCGGTGGCAGGCACAAGTGCGACTACGCGCCGGTTCTCGACGCGGCGCGCGGCAAGCTCGAGCGAGCCCTTCTCGACGCCGGACAGGCGCGCGCCCTCGTGATTGACGAGCACCCAGCTCGGTGGCGTCTGGGCGGCTGCGCGCAGCCGGATGACCAGGAATTCCGCCATGGCTTATTCGGTCCCGAGGGTTCGCATCAGTGGGGTGACCGCGCCGGTGTTGGTGCGCTGCAGGAGACTGTACATGGTCAGCAGAGACGTGCCAATACTGACCTGCACCGTCATTCGCAGGTACTCGGTCGTGTCGATCAGCGTCTGCAGCACGTCGGGTTCGACGAGTGTGCCGAACGCGCCGATGTAATCGGGAAAACCCGTATCGGCCCTCGCCTCGATGAGGCTGGTCGCCTCGGACGGCCCGATGGTCGCCGACAGCGACTGGAGCACCGGCCCGGTTGCCGTATTGACGTTGATGCGCGAGCCGATCGGCAGCGCGGCGATGTGCGGGCGCAGCAGCTCAAAGGTCTCACGGTCCATTTCGACGAGCGCCATCAGCTCGGTCACGCTCGTCAGCAACTGGTTTGCCGTGCGATACGGCACCCGGAGCCCGGTATACACGTCGTCCTCGGCGCCCGACGGAAAACCTTCGTCGATGTCCGCATCGAGCCAGTCGACGGCAATCTGCGCCCATTCGGGGTCGAGCTCCAGTGCCTCGAGCAGCCGCTCGAACTGCTGGACGCCTGGTGGATTCGCGATGCCCTCCAACGTCACCAGATTATTGATGTTGAAGCGGCCCTGCATGTCTTCGAGCTGGCCGGCGACCTCGCCGCCGTCGACCGGCAGCGGCGGTAGCGGTATTGCCCACTGCTCGCCGAGATGATCAGTTGCGGTGTTCTGCAGATCGGCCACCAGAATGTCGGCGGCCCAGGCCTCGGCGCCGAGCGCAACCATCAGCGCCTGGTCCATGGCGAGCAGGCTGCCCGTGCGCCGCTGATCGAGATGGTTCTCCCATACCAGGCTCACCGCGATAATGGTTGCCAGCGCAACCATGAGAATGGCCGTAATTGCCGCCACGCCGCGCTGGCAGGTGCCAGGCACCTGATTCATCCGGGCGTCTCGATGCGGCGGGTGATGCGGCCCCAGTCGACGAGGTCCACTGAAACCTCGACGGCGAGCGGTCTCGCGCGCAGGCCGAGCTGCGGCGGCATCTCGAGCGGTGGCCATTGCGTCTGCCATTCGTATCCATCGATGCCCTGGCCGAGGAAGCGAAACTCGATGGCCTCGACGCCGGTCAGCAGCTCGATTTCGATCGGCTCGTTGGAGAGCGTGCGATCGAGCACCGGCCAGTATTCGCGGACCAGCGTCTCGTCTTCTACGCGATAAGCGACGCGCTGCTGGGTCGGGCGGGGCAGGGCAGCGGGGTTGCTCCAGCCCGAGCGCGTGAACTCGAGCGTGTACTCGTTGCGCTCATCGGCCAGCAAAGCGGGCTGCTGCTGGTTGCCGAGCTCGTCGCGCACCGGCCGCGGTGCCACCTGATACAGATCCAGAGTGATCAGGCGCATCGCGAATTGCACTTCCTTGAGCCGCGCCAACTCCTCGGCAGTGCGGTCGCGTTGGGCGAGGACGGCGTTGAAGCCGCCGAAAGCCATCATGCCGACCACGGCGAAGATGGCCGTGGCCACCAGCAGCTCGAGCAGCGTGAAACCGCGCTGGGGGCTTTCAGTGATCACCGGGATCCTCCGGCGGAGGTTCCTCGGGCGGGAGTTCTTCGGGCGGGGTCTCCTCTGGCGGGCTCGGCTCCTCGGGAACTTGCGGTTGCAGGCCACCGGGCGCGCCCGTCAACCACGGGCTGCCGAAGCTCTGCAGGCTGAGCGCGCTGCCGGCAAAGCCGGCGAGGGTAATGAGCACGGCATCGGGGTCGTCTGCCAGCGCCACGTCGACCTCGATGCGTCGCAGGCTCTCGACCGCCGTCTCGGAGACGCGCGATACCCAGCGCCAGCTCTGGGTGGCAAATTCGACCTCGCCGTCGCTTTCACCGATCTCCGGCAACTCGCCCTCCAGGCGAATGTCCGTCATGCGGTTCATGGCGATCCAGTCCGCCAGCGTCTTCTCGCGCATATACGTCGTGTCCGAGACAATCTGATTGACTGCGGAGAACGCGGCCAGCATGCCTATGGCGACAATCGACAGCGCCACCATGACTTCGACGAGCGTGAACGCTCTGCAGCCGGCGGGGATCTGCCGCAGCTCCTTTGTCTGGCTCGCGGAGGTTGGCCGCGCTTCCTTCGAGTCGCTCCCCGATACTCGCCTGGTCAAAAGAAGTACCGCAAACCCCTGCCGGGCGTAAGCTCGCCCCCGCCAGGACTGACAACTCTTCGCGACACTACAGAGCATGCTTCTCGATCTCAGTCTCGCCGTTCGCCTCGCCCGTGATCGTGAATCGATAATCCTCGATGTCCCGCTCGAGGTCGATCTCGAAGGGTGTCATCTGACCGCTCGACAGGATCATGATCTGCGGCGCGAAGTCTTCCTCGGCATCATCCTTCTGCACGTGTTCGTCGAGCACGACCTTGCGGCCTTCGATGGCAAGCTCGAAGCGTCCGCCTTCCGGCAACTCGCGCGCGCGCAGAAGGTCGTCGCCCTCGATGGACAGCCAGCGGTTAGTCAGCGCGTCGAAGACGAAAAACCGGTAAGCCGCCGGTTCGAGCAGGAGGCCGACCTCGCGGCCCTGCAGGAGGGCATCCTCCGCGGCCAGATCGATCAGTGCCACGAGCCGATCGGCCTCGCGCACCATCTCCCGATCGTCACCGACCAGGCCGACGGAAAGCAGCGTAGCGGCCGCCACGATCGCCATGATGACCGCGACGACGAGAATCTCCAGCAGCGTAAAGCCGCGGGCCGTCGACGAGCCTGGAAGATCGCGCAAGGTTCAGTCCGCGATGCGCGCCAGGTCAACTCGTCGCCGGGGCGGCAAAAGCGTGGATTGCCTTTTCCGCGTCATTCTTCGATTTCCCAGTTGCCGATGTCGGCGTCGATGCCTTCGCCGCCCGGCTGGCCGTCGGCACCCAGCGTGAAGACATCGATGTCGCCCTGCAGGCCCGGCTGCAGGTATTCATAAGGATTCTGCCAGGGATCGCGGGGCAGGCGGTCGAGATAGGGTTTCCAGTTGCGCACGGTGGTATCAACAGGCTCGTCCACGAGTGCCTCGAGCCCTTGATCCGTGGTCGGGTATTTGTAATTGTCGAGGCGATACAACTTGAGGGCGCTCTCGATGCCGCGGATGTCCTGTCGGGCGCGTGTGATCTGGGCATCGTCAATGCGGTTGATGACGTTCGGCGCGACCAGTGCTGCCAGCACGCCGAGGATCACCACCACGACCATGATCTCGATGAGCGTGAAGCCCGCGCTCCGCCGCCGTAAAAAAGCTACACAAGTCATTGAGTTTTCGCTACCTTTCAGTGACCTCGAGAGGTTCTCATACTACCTTTAATGGCGCTCGAACGCATCACACGACACCTGCGGTTTGCGCTCGACGCCTTCCGTCTCGAGCGGGCTTACGGCGTCACGCTGCTTGCCGTAGTCGTGCTTGCGCTGCTGCTCGGTGCCGGCGGCGCGGAAACCACAAGCGCCCTGCGCTACGATCGCGCGGCCCTCGCCGACGGGGAGTTCTGGCGCCTCGTGACCGGGCATTTCGTGCACCTGAACTGGGGCCACCTCCTGTTAAACGTCGCTGGCCTCGGAATGGTCTGGCTGCTGTTCGCAACCGAGTACCCGCTGTGGCGCTGGGTCCTGGTGTCCGTGGCCGGCCTCGCGGCCATGGACCTGGGCTTCTGGATTTCCGAGCCGCCGCTCGCCTGGTATGTCGGGCTGTCCGGCTTGCTGCATACCCTGTTTGCAGCGGGCAACCTCCGATGGATTGCCGAGGATATGCCCGACGGGTTAGTGATAGGCGCCGTGTTTGCGGCCAAGCTCATCTGGGAACAGACGATAGGTCCGCTGCCGTTCACGGAAAGCTCTGCCGGCGGGCCGGTCGTCGTCGACGCCCACTTTTACGGCGCGATCGGCGGCGCCGTCGCCGCACTGGGGCTCCTGATCTACGACCGTCGCCTGATCCGGGGCGAGAGGCCAGCGACGCGCGGTCGGTCGGGAGGAGACGGCAACGGACGGGTATAATCCGCGCCTCATGTCACTCGCTTTCGTTTTTCCCGGCCAGGGCTCGCAGTCAGTCGGCATGCTCGAGGAG
>JACDCP010000116.1:0-2815 GCA_013817465.1 Gammaproteobacteria bacterium
GAGCTGCAGGCGCGAACCGAGCAGGAGGTCGTCTGCGTGTTCGTCCCGACGACGCCCAATCCGACCTCGGGCTTCATTATCTATGCGCCGAAGGAGGATCTGCGTGATCTCGATATGACCGTCGACGAGGCCCTCAAGATGATCATCTCGCTCGGTGTAGTAGTGCCGCGCTGGCACGCAGTCGATCTGCCGCCGGCGCTTGCGCCCCGCAAGGCCGGCTCGTAACATGCCGCGCCTCGCCGATTCCTGATCGCGATCGAGCTCTCATGCGCACCCACTATTGCGGCCGGATCAACGAGACGTTGATCGGCAAGGAAGTTACCGTCGCCGGCTGGGTTCACCGCCGGCGCGACCACGGCGGCGTCATCTTCGTCGACCTGCGCGATCGGGAAGGGTTGCTGCAGGTCGTATTCGATCCCGATCGGCGGGAAGTTTTTGCGGCGGCCGAGAAGGTCCGCGGCGAGTACGTTCTGTCGGTGACCGGCAGCGTCCGCAAACGCCCGGCAGGTACCGCGAATCCGGCGCTGGCGAGCGGCCAGGTCGAGATCCTCGCGCAGAAGCTTGACGTACTCAACGAATCGGAGACCCCGCCGTTCCATCATGAGGAGCAGGCGCACGAGGAGCTCAGGCTTCGTTTCCGCTATCTCGACCTGCGCCGCGAGCCCATGCTCGAGCGATTGCGGCTCCGGCATCGAGTGACTACCGCTTTGCGCCGCTACCTCGACGCCCAGGGTTTCATCGACATAGAGACGCCGATGCTGACCCGGGCGACGCCGGAAGGCGCGCGCGATTATCTGGTGCCGAGCCGCACGCATCCGGGCCGGTTCTTCGCCTTGCCGCAGTCGCCGCAGCTTTTCAAGCAGCTTCTCATGATGGCCGGCATGGACCGCTACTATCAGATCGTGCGCTGCTTCCGCGATGAAGATCTGCGCGCCGACCGCCAGCCCGAGTTCACGCAGCTCGACGTCGAAACGAGCTTTCTCGACGAGGACGGCATCATGAGCATCATGGAGGCCATGATCCGCGATCTGTTCCGCGAAGTGCTCGACGTCGAGTTGCCCGAGCCGTTTCCACGCATGCGTTATCACGACGCCCTCGACCGTTATGGCACCGACAAGCCTGACCTCAGAATTCCGCTCCGGCTCGTGGAGGTCGGCGATCTCATGGGCAAGGTCGACTTCAAGGTCTTTGCCGGCCCGGCGAAGGATGCCGCGGGGCGCGTCGCGGCGCTGACGCTGCCCGGCGGCAGCGCACTGACGCGCAAGGAGATCGACGACTACACGGCATTCGTCGGTCGCTACGAAGCGAAGGGGCTCGCCTACATCAAGGTCAACGACGCGAGCCAGGGGCGCGAAGGCTTGCAGTCGCCGATCCTCAAGTTTCTGCCGGACGACGTGATCAACGCGCTGCTGGAGCGCACCGGCGCCCGCACGGGCGATCTCATCTTCTTCGGCGCGGACCGTTCGAGCGTCGTCAACGACGCGCTCGGTGCGCTGCGCGCGAAGCTGGGCGAAGATCGCGGCCTGATCGTCGCGGGCTGGCAACCGCTCTGGGTTGTCGACTACCCGATGTTCGAGTGGAACGAGCGCGAGCGGCGCTGGTCGCCGCTGCACCACCCGTTCACGGCGCCGAATGTCGATGATGTCTCGGCGATCGCTGCCGCGCCCGGCGAGGCCATGTCCCGCGCCTACGATATGGTGCTGAATGGCACGGAGATAGGCGGCGGCTCGGTGCGCATCCATGACCGCGCGATGCAATCCGCGGTGTTTCGCATTCTGCAGATCAGCGAGACCGAGGCCGAAGAGAAATTCGGCTTCCTGCTCGAAGCCCTGAAATACGGCTGCCCGCCGCACGGCGGCATCGCGTTCGGCCTGGACCGGCTGGTCATGCTCATGGCGGGTGCGGACAGCATCCGCGAAGTGATTGCGTTCCCGAAGACGCAGACCGCGAGCTGCCCGTTGACGAATGCGCCGGGCACGGTGCCGGAAGCGCAGCTCAGGGAGCTCGGCATACGCGTGCGAAGAGAGGCGGCCGCCGCGTCCCGATGAGGCGCTCGCATCTCTTCACTTCCGCCCCTTCGGCCAGGGGGCAGTCGGAGGGGCACTCGTCCCCCTCTCATCCTCGATCAGCCGGGCAGCGGGAGCGGCCATCGCCTTCACTTGCCCTGCTTCAGTCCGGGGCGGGCGCAGGGGGAGGGGCGGCTCGCACCGCCGATACTGTCGTGCTCGTGCACGGGCTCTGGCTGACGGGGGTCGAGTCGGCTCTGCTGCGCCGGCGCCTGAGCGGCCTCGGCTTCAATGTGCAGCAGTTTTCGTATCGCACTGTGCGCGCCGGGCTCGAAGAAAACGTGCGCGACCTGCACGCATTCGTGACGGCGCTTGCGGCGCCGGTGGTGCACCTGGTCGGTCACAGCCTGGGCGGCCTGGTCATCCTGCGGCTCAACGAGCGCTATACCGATCTCCCGCCCGGACGTTCGGTCGTGCTGGCCAGCCCTGTAGGCGGTAGTCAGGCCGCCGAAGGCCTCGCGCGCCGGGCATGGGGGCGCAGGATACTCGGCCGATGCCTCGCCGAAGCCGTGCTCAAGCGCCCGGCATGGCGCGCGGGCGGCCGCGAGACGGGCGTCATTGCGGGCGGTCTCGGGATCGGTCTCGGTCGCCTGTTCGCCACATTCGACGGGCCGCACGACGGGACGGTCGCCGTGTCCGAAACGCGACTCGCGGACGCCATTGCCCATCGCGTGCTGGCAGTCTCGCATCTTAGCCTCCTGTTTTCGCGCGAGGTTGCCGCCGAGGTCGCGCATTTCCTGGAGTTCGGC
>JACDCP010000116.1:2825-3817 GCA_013817465.1 Gammaproteobacteria bacterium
GGCCGCTTCAGCTAGGGAAATGGGGACATTCCTGATTTCCATCGGAAATCAGGAATGTCCCCATTTCCCCTGGGCGACCGAAGTCGGCCCTACAGTCGGCTTTGGCCCTGCGATAGCGGTGAGGACAAGCGATGCAGGGCGGAATTCATTTCCCCGATCCGTTTATCTATGCCCGCCTGCGGCATTCCGCGAGGCATTCAAACCTTTTCCGATCCGGGCTGCGTCCAATCGGACAAGCTCCAACTGCTGGGAGGCAATCATGCTCGATATGCGACACGTCGGCAGGGTCTACCGCACGGACACGGTGGAGACTCATGCGCTGCGCGATTTCAGCCTGCACGTAGAAGAGGGCGAGTTCGTCGCCGTGACCGGGCCGTCTGGCTCCGGCAAGACCACCTTCCTCAATGTCGCCGGCCTGCTCGAGGAATTCACCAGCGGCGAGTACCGGCTCGACGGCGGGGACGTGCGGGCTTTGAGCGACGATGAGCGTTCGCGGGTGCGCAACGAGAAGATCGGCTTCATCTTCCAGAGCTTCAATCTGATTCCCGACCTGAACGCGTTCGACAACGTGGACGTGCCTCTGCGCTATCGCGGGTTCAATACGAGCGAGCGCAAGCAGCGCATCGATGCGGCCCTGGAGCTGGTCGGGCTCGCTTCGCGCCGCAGCCACTATCCCTCGCAGCTCTCGGGCGGGCAGCAGCAGCGTGTCGCGATCGCGCGGGCATTGGCCGGCGAGCCGCGTTTCCTGCTGGCTGACGAGCCGACAGGCAATCTCGACACCGGCATGGCCGCACAGGTGCTGGCCTTGCTCGAGGACATCAACGAGCGTGGCACGACCATCGTCATGGTCACGCACGATCCGGAGCTCGCGCTGCGCGCGCGGCGCAATGTGCACGTGCTCGACGGGCGAATCGCCGATCCTGTCGCAGAGCCCGCGGCATTGGCCGAAGCGGCGCGCTGAAGGGAGCCCGGCATGCTGCGCTATTACATCA
>JACDCP010000116.1:3827-9282 GCA_013817465.1 Gammaproteobacteria bacterium
CGCGGTCCTCAGCCTGCGCGCGACGCCGGTGATCACTGCACTGATGATTGGTGCGGTGGCGCTCGGCATCGGCGTGTTCATGACCACGCTCACGGTCTATTACCTCATGTCCGCGAATCCCATCGCGTGGAAGGGCGACCGGCTCTACGCCGTGCAGCTCGATGGCTGGAATCCGGTGAACCCCCACTATGAAGAAGAGTCGGAGCGGCCCCCGCCCGAACTGACCTGGCGCGATGCGATGGCGCTGCGCGAATCAAATATTCCTGTGCGTCAGGCCGCGATGTACAAGGTAAATTTTGCGGTTCAACCGGAACGCCAGGAGCTCAAGCCCTTCCAGGTCGATGCAAGGGTGACGGACGGCGATTTTTTCGGCCTTTTCGACCTGCGCTTCGCGCATGGCGGCCCCTGGAGCGACGAGGCGGACGACAACGGCGAGCTGCTGGTCGTGATCAGCCGATCCATGAACGAGGAGCTGTTCGGCGCGGGGGACAGCGTCGGCCGCACGCTCAGGATGGACGGCCGCGAGTTCACGGTGGCCGGAGTCACGGAGGACTGGAACCCCGTCCCGAAGTTCTATGACGTGAACAACGGCGCGTTCAACGACGCCGAAGAGGTCTTCGTGCCGCTCGGCGTCGGCCGCGAGCTCGAGATGTTTTCGAGCGGCAATACCAACTGCTGGAAGGACGAGGAGCTCAAGGACTTCCAGGACCTGATGGGCTCGGAATGCATCTGGTGGCAGTACTGGGTGGAGCTCGAGAACGCCGCGCAGCGCGACCGCTATCAGAGTTTCCTCGACGGCTACGTGAACACGCAGAAAGCGCTGGGACGCTTCGAGCGCCCGCTCAACAACTGGCTTACGCCGGTCGATGAATGGCTCGACCTGCGCGGAGTGGTGCAGGACGACAACAAGGTGCTCGTCGGCCTGTCTTTTCTGTTTCTCGGCGTCTGCCTGTTCAACACGGTCGGGCTCCTGCTCGCAAAACTCTTCGGCAAAGCCGCGCAGATCGGCCTCAGGCGCGCACTCGGCGCGAAGCGCAACAGCGTGTTCCGCCAGCAGCTCGTCGAAGTGGGCACGATCGGCGTCGTTGGCGGTTTACTCGGTCTAGGGCTGGCCTGGCTCGCGCTGAAGGGTGTGCGGGCGCTGTATCAGGGTTATGACCACCTCGTGCAGCTCGATCTGACGCTCGCCGCGATCGCAGTCGTGAGCGCCGTCGTCGCTACGGTGCTGGCCGGGCTCTATCCCGCCTGGCGCGTGTGCCGAGTCCCGCCGGCCGCCTATCTGCGGCTTCAGTGAACTAAAGGAAAGCGACCATGGAATTCGGACCCATCCTGAGCGCCATGCTGCGCAACAAGCTCGGACCGGCGCTGATTGCCGTGCAGATCGCCCTGACGCTGGCCGTGCTGGTCAACGCCGTTTTCATCATCAACCAGCGCATCGAGCACATGTCGCGGCCAACCGGCATCGACGTGGACAACATCATCACGGTGGCCAGCGCCGGCCTCGGCGAGGACTTCAATCTGCGCGAATCCATCCGCGAGGACCTCGAGGCCCTGCAGGCGATTCCCGGCGTCATCGCTGCGACGTCCTCCCAGCATGTGCCGCTGTCGGGCAGCGGCTGGGGAACGAGCCTGAAGGCGGAGACGGGGGCCGACGCGCCGAAGGTGAACGCCGCTCAGTACTTCGTCAACGACCGAGCCGTCGAGACGCTCGGTGTGCAGATCGCAGCAGGACGGGATTTCCGGGCGGATGACATCATGTTTCCGGAAAATTTTGCCGTGCCGCCAGAAGCGGTGATGATCACGCGCAACATGGCGGACGCGCTTTTTCCGGACGGCGAGGCGCTCGGCGCAACCGTTTACGACGGCCTCGACAATCCGATCACGATCATCGGCATTATCGAGCGTATGCACGGCGCCTGGGTGAGCTCGGATGAGCTGGAAAATGTCATGCTGGTGCCGCGCATTCCGCTCGGAGATTCATCCGCCTGGTATCTGATCCGCACCGAGCCCGGCGAGCGCGACCGGATCATGCCGCTGATCGAGGAGAAACTGGCGAAGGTCAACGACCGGCGCATCGTGCGCGAGCTCGACACGCTGGAAAGCATCAAGGCCTCGAGCTACGCCAGCGACCGCGGCATGGCGGTGCTGCTGGCTATCGTGATCGCGCTGATGGTGGCGGTTACGGCGCTGGGCATCGTCGGACTCGCGAGCTTCGCCGTGCGCCAGCGCGTCAAGCAGATCGGCACGCGCCGCGCGATCGGCGCTCGCCGCATCGACATCATCCGCTATTTCATGGTCGAGAACTGGATGATCACCACGGCTGGCGTAATGGCAGGCACCGTCCTCGCGTTCGCGGTGAACTACTGGCTCGTGACGAGCTATTCGCTGGAGAAGCTCAATCCGCTTTACGTCCCGGTGGGTATCCTGTGCCTATGGGCGCTGGGGCTCCTCGCCGCATACGGGCCGGCGCGCCGCGCCGCGGCGATCTCGCCCTCCGTCGCCACCCGAACGGTATAGGAAATCAGGAATGTCCCTATTTTCACGTCACACGCTTTTCTTCAGCCGATAAAGCGCTTCGAGCGCTTCGCGCGGCGTGAGGCTGTCCGGGTCGAGGCGCGCGAGATCGGCCAGCACGGGATGCGGCTCAGCCCGCTTCGTTCGCCCAAACAGCGCCAGCTCCGTCTGTGGATGATCGGTCAGTGTCTCGCGCGTATGTTCCAGGGCATGCAGATACTCGCGCGCTCGCGCAAGGGCGGGCGGCGGCACACCGGCCAGGGCCGCGACCTGGAGGCCGTAGCTCTGGTTGGCAGGGCCTTCCTTGACCGCGTGCAGGAAGACCAGCGAGTCGGCGTGCTCGGTGGCGTCCAGATGCACATTGGCGCAATCCGGCAGCTCATCGGCGAGCGCTGTGAGCTCGAAGTAATGCGTGGCAAACAGCGTGAATGCGCCGATCGATTCGCCGATGTAATGCGCGCAGGCCCAGGCCAGCGACAGGCCGTCGAAGGTGCTGGTACCGCGGCCGATCTCGTCCATGAGCACGAGGCTCGTGCGGGTGGCGTTGTGCAGGATATTCGCCGCCTCGGTCATTTCGACCATGAACGTCGAGCGCCCGCCGGCCAGGTCGTCCGAGGCGCCGATGCGTGTGAAAATCCGGTCGATCGGCCCGAGCACCGCGCGCTTCGCCGGTACGAAGCTGCCGATATGCGCCAGGATGGCAATCAGGGCAGTCTGGCGCATGTAGGTCGATTTGCCGCCCATGTTCGGGCCAGTGATGACGAGCATGCGCCTGCCGTCGGCAAGCATCAGATCGTTGGGGACGAACGGCGCATCCAGCACCTGTTCGACGACCGGATGGCGGCCGCGCTCGATTTCGATACAGGCCTCATCGGTCAGCTCCGGCTTGGTCAGGTCGAGCACATTGGCGCGTTCGGCGAGATCGGCCAGCGCGTCCAGCGTCGCGAGCGCTTCCGCCGCTGTCTGCAGCCCGGGCAACACCGCCACGAGGCTGTCGAGCAGCGCTTCGTAGAGCGCCTTCTCTTTTGCGAGCGAACGCTCGCGCGCGCTCAACACCCGGTCCTCGAACGACTTGAGCTCCGGCGTGACGTAGCGCTCTGCGGACTTGAGCGTTTGCCGGCGCACGTAATCTTCGGGCGCATGTTTTGCCTGCGCACGGCTGACCTCTATGTAGTAACCGTGCACGCGGTTGTAGCCGAGCTTGAGCGTCGACAGCCCTGTGCGTTCGCGCTCACGCCCCTCCAGTTCGAGCAGGAAGCGATCGGCGTTTCCACTCAGCGCGCGCAACTCATCGAGCTCGGCGTCATAGCCAGGCGCTATGACGCCCCCGTCGCGGATCAGCAAAGGCGGTTGCTCGACAATCGCCTTTTGCAGCAACTCGCAGGTGGTTTCGTGCCGATCCAGGCCGGCCGTCAGCTCCTCGATCAGCGGCGAATCGATCGCAGCGAGATTCTCACGCAGCGGCGGCAGGCGGCCCAATGCTTTGCCGAGTTGCAGGAGATCGCGCGGACGCGCGGATTTGAGGGCCACGCGCGCAAGAATGCGTTCCACGTCGCCGATGCCGTGCAGGTTATCGCGCAGCTCGTCGTAAACGCGGCCGTGCAACAAAGCTGCGACAGCGTGCAGCCGCAGCTCGAGCGTTGCCCTGTCACGCAGCGGCCGGTTGATCCAGCGCCGCAGCAGCCGGCTGCCCATGGTGGTTGCGCAACGATCCAGAACGCCGGCTAGCGTGTGCTCGTGATGACCGCTCAGGCTTTGCTCGAGCTCGAGATTGCGGCGCGTGGCGGCATCCATCAGCAGGGCGTCGCTGCGCCGCTCGGTGCGCAGGCCGCGGATGTGCGGGACTGCGGCGCGCTGGGTCGCCTGCACATATTCGAGGAGCGCGCCTGCGGCGCAGATGGCCAGCGGCAGATCGGCACAGCCGAAACCGGTGAGATCGTTGACGCCGAACTGTACACACAGCAACCGCGTGGCCGCATCGGCATCGAAATGCCACGGCGGGCGCCGCCGGGCGCCGCGCCGGAGCGTCAGCGGATGCGCGCCATAAAGGTCTTCGTTCAGCAGCAGCTCGGCAGGCTCGAGGCGCGCCAGCTCGCCATCCAGGGTGGCAGCATCGGTGACCTGCATGATCGAGAAGCGTCCGCTGCCGAGATCGAGCCAGGCCAGGCCGGCCGAGACGCCGTCGAGGTGCACGGCCGCGAGCAGGTTATCGCGGCGTTCCTCGAGGAGCGCGTCCTCGGTCACCGTGCCCGGCGTCACGATGCGCACGACCCGGCGTTCGACGGGGCCTTTCGCTTGTGACGGGTCACCGATCTGTTCGCAGATCGCGACCGATTCGCCCTGGCGCACGAGCCGGGCGAGGTAACCGTCGACGCTGTGCACGGGCACGCCGGCCATCGGGATGGGCAGGCCTGCGGACTGGCCGCGTGTGGTCAGCGTGATGTCGATGAGCTTCGAGGCGCGCCGCGCATCGTCATAGAAGAGCTCGTAAAAATCGCCCATCCGGTAGAACAGCAGGATGTCCGGGTGCTCCGCCTTGATGCGCAGGAACTGTTGCATCATGGGTGTATGGACCGGGGATGAAGTGTCATTCATGGGCGAGCGGTGCGGCGCCGAAACAGTCATGGATTTCGGCATCCTGTTAGCATCCGGGTGCGATGAAAGTGGTGCATCTGGAAACGGGCCGGCATCTGTATGGCGGCGCGCGGCAGGTATTGTACCTGCTGCAAGGCTTGCGGGCTGAGGGCGTGAGAAATGTACTCGTCAGCGCCGAAGGCAGCGCCATCAGCCGCGCGACGGCGGCCGCGGATCGCTGCGTGACGCTGCCGATGCGCGGCGATCTCGATGTCGCGTTCATGCTGCGCTTCCGGCGCCTGCTCGAAGCCGAATGCCCTGACGTCGTGCATCTGCACAGCCGTCGGGGCGCCGACCTGCTCGGTGC
>JACDCP010000117.1 GCA_013817465.1 Gammaproteobacteria bacterium
GATGAGGAGCCTATCTCATGATTCCACGCGAGCCGCGTTGTCACCCATTCGCCCTTGCCTGCGGGCGAATGGGTGGCAACCCTTCCTTCATGGCCGCAAAAGCCCAAGGCGGCTTTTTCGGCGTCGCGATCCGAAAATTGCGATTTCCGGATCGCGCGGGACGGGGCCAGATTCGCCCACAGCGGCGTTGCTCCTCGCTCATTTGCAATGAACAAATCACGCTCCTCGCGTCTAGCTGTGGACGAATCTGGCCGCCGTCGCGGCCACGTGGAATCATGAGATAGGCTCCACTATGGCTGCGCGTGCAATCTGGAAGGGCGTCATCAGGCTCGGCGACGCATCGGTGCCGGTGAAGCTCTTTTCAGCCGTCGAGGACCGCGGCGTCCACTTTCGACTGTTGCACGAAAAAGACCTGGTGCCCGTGAAGCAGGCCATGGTCAATTCCCAGACCGACGAGGTGGTGCCCTATGAGCAGGTGCGCAAGGGCTATGTGACGGAGGAGGGTCAGATCGTCGTTCTGGAAAGCAGCGACCTCGGGGAGCTCGAGCCGGAGGAGTCGCGCGATATCCGGATCACGAGATTTCTGCCGCAGGCTGCCATTGATCACCTCTGGTACGACCGCCCTTACTACCTCGGACCGGACGGTGGAACCGGCAGCTACTTCGCGCTCGTCGAGGCGCTCCGCAAATCCGGCAAGGAAGGGCTCGCGCACTGGGTCATGCGCAAGAAAGAGTACGCCGGAGCACTCCGGCTGCAGGGCGATCACCCGGTTCTGATCACCCTGCGTCATGCCGACGAAGTGGCCGTGGCGGAAGATCTGAAGCCGCCCTCGGGCCGGGATCTCGACAAGAAAGAGCTGGCCATGGCGGGGCAGCTCATGTCCATGCTCGAGGAGAAATTCGACCCGACCGAATACCGCGATGAATACCGGCAGCGCGTGCTCGATCTGATCGAGTCCAAGGCCGCCGGTCGCACGGTGAAGTTCAGGAAGGCGAAGCGCAAGAAGCCGGCCGAGGACCTGGGCAAGGCCCTCCGCGCGAGCATAAAGAAGGAGCGGAAAGTTGCCTGACGAGGACGAACAACCGAGAGCGCAAGGGCGAGCCTTGTGGTCGGGCGTCATTACATTCGGCCTGGTGAGTGTGCCGGTCGATCTGTTCCCCGCAAACCGGGCTCGCTCGGTGTCCTTGCGCATGATCGACGAGGAGGGCACACCGCTCAGCCGTCGTTATTTCTGTCCCGAAGAAGACCGCCCTGTCGACTGGGACGAAATCGTGCGCGGTTACGAAACGGAGAAGGAAAAATACGTCGTCGTGACGGACGAGGAGCTCGATGCGCTCGAGCCCGAGAAATCGCGGGAGATCGACCTTCGGCGATTCGTCGACCTGTCTGAAATCGACCCCATGTATTTCGAGCGCGCCTATTTCCTGGCGCCTGCGAGCGAGTCCAACAAGGCATACCGCCTGCTGGCCGAGGCGATGGATCGTGCAGGCCGTGCCGGCATCGCCACATTCGTAATGCGCGGCAAGGAGTATCTGGTAGCGCTCATTTCTGAGCACAAGATACTGCGGGCGGAGACGCTGCGCTTTCACGATGAGCTGCGATCCGCGTCAAGCGTCGGCCTGCCCAAGCTCGAGAAAGCTGAAGTCAAGCGCGTGCGAGAGATGGAGCAGGCCATTCAGAAGCTGTCGGCGAAGAGCTTCGACCGGGACGAGATGAGCGACGATTACGCAGAGCGTTTGCGGAAACTCGTCGCCAGGAAACTGAAATCGGGGGAGGACGTCGTCGAGGTTGCGGAAGACGTCGAAGACGAATTGTCTGGTGGCGCCGAAGTCATCGACATCATGGAAATCCTGAAGCAGCGGCTGGAGGGACAGGGGCGGTCGGTACGGGCCAGCGCAAGCAGCGGCGGAAAGGCGTCGGATCTGGAAAACCGCAGCAAGGAAGACTTGTACGCGCGTGCCCAGAAGCTGGATATCCCCGGGCGAAGCTCGATGACCAAGAAGGAGCTGGTACGAGCGATTCGCAAGGCACAGTGAGCCAGCTCGGAAACGCGGGGTGCAAAGTTTTTTTCGGTCTGACTGTCGGTTTCGAATTGACAATCAAATCCGGCCCATCAAGCCATGCGCTGCCGCACGACGGGCCGGATAACCGGCGGGTCAAACCAGGTTGTAGATGACCAGGCCGAATGTCACGGTCGTAAATACAAATGCGAGCAGCGCCAGGAGGCCATCGTGGGCGATCAAGGAGAGGCCGAAGGCGGTGAGCGCGGCGCCGGCGCCGCTGGCGCTGAAGGGTATAAACTCCATGGCCGGCATCGCGAGAGCGATGACGGCGCACACGACCGCAACGAAATAAATGCCTGGCGAGCGCGTGAAGAGCGTGGGACGCGGCCGTAACCCGCGGTCGATGAATCGCGCCGGGCGCCGCAGCCACTCGAGCGCCTTGCCGAGCTTGTCTTTCGCCACCGATCGTTTGAGCAGCCATCCCGGCAGCCCGAAGTGTTTCCGACCGAACAGCAACTGACCCGCAATCAGCAACACCAGCACCGCCATGATCGTCGGCGTGCCCGGAATATCACCGACGGGGGATAGCGTGACGAGGCCTGCGATGAGCAACAGGGGGCCGAACGATCTTTGTCCACCGCTTCCACGATCGCGCCCATGGACACCCGGTCGCCATCATGCGGGGCCTCGCCCATCCGGTCGAGTAGCTGCTCCAGATTCGTGAGCCCTTGATCCTTGCTCATATTCACGCATCCATACGCTGGTACGTGCCCGTCTTTGATTGTTCGCCTACTATAGCGCCAGAACGCAAAACTGTCTTACGCTTCGGACCTGACGCCGGACTACGAGCGGCGCAGCAACGTGTGAGGAGCAGGCGTGAGTCGCTCTCTGACCCTGGGCAAAATCGATCGTTTTTACCGGGAGCTCCGCCGGCGCAAGGTCATTCGCGTCGCCGCTTTCTACATCGTGGCGTCCTGGGTCGCAATCGAAGTTGCATCGGTCGTTTTTCCCGAGCTCATGCTGCCCAAATGGAGCGTTCGCCTGGTTATTCTGCTGGCCGCTCTCGGTTTCCCGTTCGTCATCATGCTGGCATGGATATTCGATATCACTCCCGGAGGGGTGCAAAGAACGCCGGAGGTGGCGGCGGCGAGCGCGAAAGAAGTCGTGCCACAGGCGGCGCCGCCTCAGCGGTCGCTCGCTGTGCTGCCGTTTCGCAACATCGGCGGCGACCGCGAGAACGAATACTTTTGCGAAGGCCTTGCCGAGGATCTGCTGATCGTGCTTTCCCGGGTTCAGGGGCTGCGTGTTGCCGCTCGCAGCTCGGCGTTTGCGTTTCGCGATGACACCAGTGACGTGCGCACGATCGGCGAGAAGCTGAATGTCGCGAACGTGCTGGAAGGCAGCGTCCGCAAAAGCGATGGGCATCTGCGCATCGCCGTTCGCCTGGTCGATACCGCCGACGGCTACCAGCGCTGGACGCAGGTGTTCGACCGGGAGCTCGGCGATATTTTCGCCATCCAGGACGAGATCTCGCGCGCCGTGTTCGACGCGCTCGACGTCGAGATCTACGGCGCCAAGTGCCCGCAGATCGTTCCGGGAACGCACGACATCGAAGCCTACAATTTGTATCTGATGGGCCGCCATCAGTTTCACAAGCGCACCGAGGAGTCGTTGCGCAGCGCGGTGCGTTTCTTCGAGCAGGCCACGGAGCGCGATCCGCGCTTCGCCTTGCCGTACTCGGGGCTCGCCGACGCCTACGCGCTGCTGAGTGCCAGCGGTGAGGGATACGGGCCCATTCCGGTCGAGGAGGCCATCGCCCGCGCGGCGCCCATGGTGGAGCGGGCGCTCGAGCTCGATCCGCGGCTCGCGGAGGCCCATGCCTCGCTCGGATTCCTCGATCGCCTGCGGCACGATTCCGCCGGCGCCGAGCGGGCGTTGCGCCACGCGCTGGAGCTCAATCCGGATTACCCGATGGCGCATGCCTGGCTCGGGCTGACGCTGACGGATCTGGGGCGCTTGCGCGAGGCGCGCGCCGAGTTCGAACGAGCTTACGAGGCCGATCCCCTGTCGCCGATCATCGGCAGCAACCTCGGTTTCGCGCAATTGAAGTCCGGCGAGCTCGAGGCAGCGCGCGAGCACTTCCGGCGTGTGATAGAGATCGCCCCCGAATTTACGGTGGCGCACTCGGGAATGGCGCATATCGAGCGCAAGCTGGGCCGGCTCGAAAAGGCGCAGGAGTGGTGGGAGCGGGCGAGCCACATCAACCCGAATCGCGCGTACTATCCGGCGAGCCTCGCGCTGTTGCAGCTCGAGGCGGAGAGTCCGCAGGCTGCCGAGCACTCCGTGCAAAGGGCGGAAGCGATCTCACCGAATGACCCGCTGATCGTGCGTGCGCGCATGACCGTGCTCATCGCCGCGCAGCGCGATGCCGAGCTGCTGTCCTTCACCGAGGATCGGCTCGAGGGCGAGCGCTCCGGCGCCGAGACGCTCGCCAACGCGGCGCTGGCGCAACTCGTGACCGGACAACCGGATAAAGCGCTGCGCTATTACGAGCGCGCCGGCGGCGATCTTCAGCAGTGGACCTCCGACGCTCTCGTCTGGACCTGGCGGTTTCCGCACGGGCTGCATTACGCCAACGCGCTGCTGCTCACCGGCGCGCGGGAGCGCGGACTCGCGCTGCTCGAAGAGGCGGATAGGCTTTTCGATCGATTGGAGAGGGATGGGCTCGTCAACCCCGACCTGGATTACCAGCGTGCCGGAGTGCTGGCCCTGCGAGGCGATTTAGAAGCGGCTGCCACCGCCTTTCAGCGCGCCGTGCAAGGCGGCTGGCGGACACACTGGTGGGGACGCCGCGACCCGACGCTCGCCGCGCTGCGCGAGCGAAAGACGCTTTCTCTTTAGCAGGATCCCCTCAGCCTGCCTCTTCAGTGTCGAATTGCGGCAAGCTGTCAGTGATCTCGTACCAGGGTGCCTTGGACCCGACGAATATGTGACACCAGGGTCGAACGCCCGGGTCATCATCGAGCGTTCCCATGGCGAGGCCGTAGTTCTCCGGTTCTCTGTCCCAGAAGTTCACCATGGGCGAACCACATACGCGGCAAAAAGTCCGGACCGTGTTCTCGGATGAGCGATACTCGACCAGGAGATTCTCGCCCCGAACAAAGCGGAGAGATGTTTGCGGAACGGCGAGTCTGGCACGAAAAGCCGTACCGTGAGGTTTTCGACACATCGAGCAGTGGCAATACACTGCGGGCCCGACAGGGCCATTGATTTCGTAGCGTATACCGCCACACAGACATCCGCCTCGCAGCATCAGTCTTTCCTCATCGGCTGTTCCCGATCCTGCTCGAGACGCTACTCTGGAACGACAGTCAGCATGCTGGTGTCACGAATTCGTCGTTTTCCATGTCGGCTCCAACGGAAGGGGGGCAAGTCGCTGCAAAAATCTCGCGTCAATCCAGGTCGTCCCAGTCGATGCCTGATTCATCGATCCGCTTCTCTGACAACAAATGTGACAACCGGCGCGCCTCGAGCTGTGCATCGTCAAAATCCGGACCAAGCTGGTGTTTCAGTTGGTCATGTCCGTCTGAGTCACGAACGCACGGCTGGCCGGCAGTAGAACGCCCGGCTGAAGAAGCTGGTGGCCGAGCGGGATTTTTGGATTTACTGGTCGGAGTGAAAGGATTTGAACCTTCGACCCCTGCGTCCCGAACGCAGTGCTCTACCAGGCTGAGCTACACTCCGATACGTCAGGCGCCGCGCTTGACTGCAAACTCTGCAAGGGCGGCGAGGGCGTCCTTGTACTTCGATCCGGGGAGCGGCGCCAGGGCCGCGAGTGCCGCGGCCGATTCGCGGTGCGCGAAGCGCGCAGTGTACTCAAGCGCCTGGGTCGATTCAATGGCCTCATTGATCTCGCGGATGCGGGAGCGGCCCGTGCGTTCGATGGCGTCGCGGATCAGGGCGCGCTGCTCGTCGTTGCCCTTGTTCATGGCGTAGATCAGCGGCAGCGTCGGCTTGCCTTCCGCGAGATCGTCGCCGATGTTCTTGCCGAGCGCTTCCGCGGAAGCGCTGTAATCGAGCGCGTCGTCGACGAGCTGAAACGCGTTGCCGAGCCGCTTGCCGTATTCGACGAGCGCGAGCTCGATTTCCGAGCTGCGGCCGGCGAGGATCGCCGCGATGCGCACGCCGGCCTCGAACAGCTTGGCCGTTTTGCGGTAGATGACCTGCAGATACCGCTCTTCCGTGGTGTCCGCGTCGTGGCAGTTGTGAAGCTGCAGGACTTCGCCCTCGGCGATGGTATTGGTGGCATCGGCGAGTACGGCCATGATGCGCATTTCGCCGATGTCGACCATCATCTGGAACGCGCGCGAGTAGAGGAAATCCCCGACCAGCACGCTTGCCTGATTGCCCCAGACGGTGTTGGCCGTGTCCTGGCCGCGCCGCAGTGCCGAGGCATCCACCACGTCGTCGTGCAGCAGCGTCGCGGTATGGATGAATTCGATAATTGCGGCCGCTTCGACATGCCGGTGTCCGCGATACTCGCAGGCGCGCGCAGCGATGAGAACCAATAGTGGGCGCAGGCGCTTGCCGCCGCTGTTGACGATGTAGTGGGAGACCTGATCGATGAGTGCGACATCGCTCTGCAAGCGGTCGCGAATAACCTGATCGACGCGCGGCAAGTCTTCTGTGACGACGCCGCGAATCTCCTCGAGCTGATTCGCGGGAAGCGCGATTTTGGATGTCTGGGGCACGATTTGCAGGCCTGGCGCGGGAACGAAGAATCCTAGCCCGGATATGCCGGCATTGCCAGCCGGCGCCCGCCATCGGGCACGACCGGACCTTAAGGTCGGAGCGTTGGGCCGATTCTTGCAGGATCGTGCGTCATGGATATCTGGACGGTCCGCGGCGAAGCGGACGATGGGCCGGTGTTGGCAACGGCGATCCACAATGGCCACGAGCTGCGCCCGGAAGTGCGCGAGTTGCACTTGCTCGACGACGCGACCCGGCTGCGCGAGGAAGATCCGTTTACCGATACCTGGGCCGCGCTCGGCGATATCAGCGTCATCGTTCACCGCTCACGATTCGAGATGGATCTCAACCGCGATCTGGAGCATGCGATCTACCTCGAGCCGGCCGATGCCTGGGGGCTGGATCTCTGGAAACGCTCGCCGCCGCAGGAGGTCGTGCGGACCAGTCGTGATCAATACCGTGCTTATTACGAGATGGTTCGCGGGTTGCTCGAGGCGATGAGTTCGCGCTGGGAGCGAATCGTCATTCTCGACTTTCACTCCTATAATCACCGGCGGAATGGCAAGCATGCAAGCGCCGAGCCACAGGCGCAGAATCCGGACATCAACGTCGGAACGCACGATATGGACAGGCCGCGTTGGGGTTATCTCGTGGATGCGTTCATCGAGGAGCTTTCTGACTGCGTTATGAACGGCCGCCGGCTCGATGTGCGCCCCAACGTCAAATTTCTCGGCCGGCAGTTCCCGCGCTGGGTCGATGGACAGTTCCCGCGCGCGTGCGCGATCGCTATCGAGGTCAAGAAGATCTTCATGGACGAATGGACGGGCAAACCGGACAGGTCCGCGATCGGCGAGCTCACCGAGGCGTTCAGAAAGACCATAAGCCGGCTGAAGGCGGAGCTGACGATTTGAATGATCGTGACGCCAAAGCGCCCGAAAGCCTGGCGGATGCGGCGCGGGCGGCGCTCGAGCATGACCGGTTTCTGCGCCGACGCATACCGCACGGGGGTGTCCTGCATATCGAGCGACGCCTGCCGTTTTTCGTCGTCTATCGCCGTCCGGCGAAACAGTACGACAAAGGGACCGCCCGCCTCGTCACAACCCAGCCCGCCTATCTGATCGTCAAGGAGGCCACGCTCGATGTCGAGGAGCTGACCGAGCTGATCTCTACCATTGCCGCTGAAGCCTGCAAGCAACTGGAGGCGTTTCTGCTGCTCGAAATCTGGTCTGCCCCCGTCCCGGCAGCGAAAGGCGGCCGCCGGCCCCGGGCGAAGTTTCGCATCGTCACGGGAGAGCATGATGCAGTGGCCGGCACCGCGCAGGTACTGGCGGATCGGCTGGGCGCCCTGAAGATTCCGGGCTTCCGACTGGAGTCGACCGTAGTGCGGACCGAGCGCGTGAAACCGCCAGCCATCGCTACACCCTTGCTGCCGCCTTCCGGCGACGCCGAGCCGAAATGGCACCATATCGGCATCGAGATCCCCGCGATCTTTCACGCCGCGACTGAAGAGGTATTTTATCCCGGCGTGCTGGACCGCCTGCGCCGCCCGCTGGGCACGGCAGTTCGCGCCGCGGTGTTTCGTTTCTGCGCGGACAACGACATTCACTTGAGCGACCGGCGGGCGATGTCGCTCGCGCCGAAGCATTTCGAGAAGGCGGCCGAGGAATGCGATCGCGAGATCCTCGAAATCTGCGCCGCGTTCGATCTGCTGATGCTGACCACACCCGTGAACGCCGAAACCGCCTGGCAGGAATTCGAGAAAGGGGGCTTCGAGCGAGCGCCGGTCTTCTATTATCGGCCGCTGCCGTTCGATCCGGCGCAACTCAAGCGCAGGCTGTTCTCGGTGCCGCTGGAGCGCATCCACGATCCCGTCGTCGCGTTTCTGTTCGAGGAAAAGCGCCTGGAGCTCGATCAGCGGATCTCGCTGCTGAGGGATCGCGGCTCGCCGGAATTCCTCTTTGGCAGCCTGCAGCTTTTCGGTGGCGTCGAGACGGAGCTTCTCGGCCTCGCCGGGCACATTCTGCGCTGCGATCCTCAAAGAGTCGACGGCGCGCCCGGCGAAGTTGGCGCCGAAGCATTTTGCGCGACGCTCGCGCAAGAACTCGAGTGGTACCGGCAGCAGCATGCCGACTTCGATCCGACCGTGCAGATTCGCGACGACATACCGGCGGGGCTCATGGTGAGCGAAGGCGCCCTGTACGTCAGCGCCGTGCTGTGTCTGTCACCCAATCGTGTCAATCCGCTCATTCAGCACGAGCTCGGCACGCACGTCGTCACGCACTTCAACGGCTCGAAGCAGCCGTTCGGCCAGCTTGCCTCTGGGCTTGCGCATTACGACAGCACCCAGGAGGGTCTGGCGGTGCTCGCCGAATACGCCGTGGGCGGCCTGACGGTCGCGCGGGCACGCACTATTGCGGGCCGCGTGATCGCGGTGCACGGCATGATCGACGGCGCCTCATTCGTCGAGGTATTCCACCGTCTGCGCGAAGACTGCCGATTCTCGCCGCGGACTGCCTACAAC
>JACDCP010000118.1 GCA_013817465.1 Gammaproteobacteria bacterium
GTTTTAGACCGGGAGCGCTATGAGCAGCTCTGCGCTCAATGCTCCGTTCAGAATGGAAGAACAGGTTACTTCCCTCCATACAGACTAGAGCAGGCAGGCACCCATGCCGGTTGAGCGCTCCGGCGTCATGCAGTCGCCACGCACTCATTACCTGGTCGATGTAACCAATCGGCCCATAGCGGTGGGCGAGCACTACCGCGCGTGCTTTATCCCCCAGGAAGACCGGCGGTACATCGCGTATCCCCAAGGCCGCGTTTCGACGCACTACCGTGGTCGTATGGAAGGCCGGCGATCGATCGAGGAGATCCTCCACTCCGAGGAACGGTTTCATCGGTGTGGTTTGGATCGGAGTTGACGCAAAATCCGGAGCCTCATAAACGAACCTGGCGTTGTGGCAGCACAATGGACAATCGGGGTGGGAATCGAGGAAATCGACCTGCTTCTGAAGCTTATCGGGTGCGATCCAATAATCGTCCCCGTCCAGCACGGCGACATACTCGCCTCGACATGCCTCCAGCACCGTGTGGTAACTCTTGTAGGCACCGATCCGCGCTTTATACAACAGCAGGCGAAGTTTGTCTCGATGCAGGAATTCGAATTGCTTCAGTAGCTCTCGGGTAGCGTCCGTCGAACAGTCATCTCCAACGACTATTTCATAGTCGAAAGAAGTCCGTTGCATCAGCACGCTCTCAATCGCTTCGGTGACAAAGCGCTCGTGGTTGAACGTCCGAATCAGAACACTCAGTTTCATCTGACTTCGGTTTCGGTTCCCATACGCCGACCCGTGTATCGTCCGGAAAATATCAGGAGGTCGCCGGCTGACGCGAGCGCACCGCGATCTGCGGTAAAGGCCGACCTCGGCGAATCTATCACGATTGCAGCGCAGCACCTGCGTATCAAACGCTTCTCCGAAACGTCGAAAACGCCATCAAGAGCTGGCCCTGGACCGCCGGGCTACCTGCGTGCTCGTGGCCATTGTCAGAAAGCGCCTGCGTCCCGATCTGTCCTCGCATACCATGCTACAAATCCTGAGCGTAACGCCATTCGAAAATATGCTCGCCTCGCATCAGACTGACGATTTATCGCTGCTCGAGCTTGCGACCGTTCTCGGCAATGCACTTCTCGGCTGCGGGCGTGCCCTCGCCACGGCGGAATCCTGCACCGGCGGTTGGATCGCCAAGGTGCTGACCGACATTCCCGGTAGCTCCGTCTGGTTCCCGGGTGGCGTCGTCAGTTACGCCGACGCCGTCAAACGCGAGGTGCTCGGTGTTTCAACGCAAACACTCGCTGATCACGGTGCCGTCAGCGATGCGACGGTCGAGGAAATGGCACGCGGCGTGCTCGAGCTATGCCACGCGGACATCGCTGTAGCTGTGAGCGGCATCGCGGGTCCCGGTGGCGGGGAGGGTCCGGGCAAGCCGGTCGGTGCGGTGTGCTTCGGTTGGGCCTGGCGTGACGGCAATCACACGCAAGTACACACGCTGAGACGGCAGTTTTCCGGCGACCGCGAGGCCGTGCGCCGCGCCAGCGTGGCGGTTGCCCTGCAGGAGACGCTCAGGCTCGTGAGTCAGTGGAGCGATGACGTCTGAGCGCAAGCGGTTGTTTTTCGGCGTCTGGCCCGATGCCGGCACGCGCCGCGCACTCGAGAAAGCGACACAGGCGGCGGTGCGCGCAAGCGGCGGGAAGCCGGTGGCGGGCGAAAACCTGCACCTGACGCTTGCGTTTCTACACAGCGTCGAGGTCGAGCGTCTCGAGGGCATCGGGCGGGCAGCCGCGACGCTCAGCGGCGCACCGGTGGAGCTCGAGCTGGACCGCATCGGTCACTGGCCGCGCTCGCGCATCCTGTGGATCGCGCCGAGCCGGCCGCCGCGTCCGCTGCCGGAGCTCGTCGCCAGTCTCTGGCAGGCACTCGAGCCCTGCGGGTTCGCGCCGGAAGAGCGCGTATATCTGCCGCACGTGACCTTGGCACGAAAGGCGAATCCGCCCAAAGCGCAGGGTCGGCTGCAGCCCGTCGCGTGGCGGATCGACCGGTTTGCGCTGGCCGAGTCGATCACGAGCGGTAACCGGTCGGTCTATCGGATTCTCGAGGAGTGGCCACTTTCGCAGGAGCGTGTCTCATGAATCATGAGATAGGCCCTGATTTCTCACGCTCACCGCGGCCCCGTTCTGTGGAATAATGGCGGCTTCCCCCCGGCGCGGAATTTCCAATGGACGACAATCGGAAAAAGGCCCTCGCAGCGGCGCTCGGGCAGATCGAGAAACAGTTCGGCAAGGGCTCGGTCATGCGTCTCGGCGACTCCGCCACGGCACGCGACGTGGAAGTCATTTCGACGGGCTCGCTCGGCCTGGACATCGCGCTCGGCGTCGGCGGCCTGCCGAAAGGCCGCGTCGTGGAAATCTACGGGCCGGAAGCTTCCGGCAAGACCACGCTTACTCTGCAGGTAGTCGCCGAGGCGCAGAAGGCCGGCGGAACGGCCGCATTCGTCGATGCGGAGCACGCGCTCGATCCGACCTATGCCGAGAAGCTTGGCGTTAATGTCGATGATTTGCTCGTCTCGCAGCCGGACACCGGCGAGCAGGCGCTCGAGATCACCGACATGCTGGTGCGCTCCGGCGCCGTCGATGTGATCGTCGTCGATTCGGTCGCCGCGCTGACCCCGAAGGCCGAGATTGAAGGCGAGATGGGCGATACGCACCTCGGGCTGCAGGCGCGCCTGATGTCGCAGGCGCTGCGCAAGCTGACCGGCAACATCAAGCGCTCGAATGCGATGGTCATTTTCATCAACCAGATCCGCATGAAGATCGGCGTCATGTTCGGCAGCCCCGAGACCACCACTGGCGGCAATGCGCTCAAGTTCTATTCTTCGGTGCGCCTCGACATCCGCCGCATCGGTGCCATCAAGAAGGGCGAGGAAGTCATCGGCAGCCAGACGCGCGTCAAGGTCGTCAAGAACAAGGTGTCCCCGCCATTTCGCAAGGCGGAGTTCGAAATTCTTTACGGCGAAGGCATTTCCCGCCAGGGCGAGATCATCGATCTCGGTGTTCAGGAGGGCATCGTCGACAAGGCCGGGGCCTGGTACAGCTACAAAGGCGATCGCATCGGGCAGGGCAAGGACAATGCCCGCCAGTTCCTCATCGAGCATCCGGAAGTCTCGCAAGACATCGATCGGCAGATTCGCGAGCGGTTGCTGCCGCGGCCCAGGCCCGAGCCGGTTGCCGATGCGGAAGCGGATGGCGGCAAGGCCGTGCGCCAGGCCTGAGCGTGAATAAGCAAGGAGATCGCTCCGCCGCGTGTTAGCTCCGCGATCCAGTCCGCTCGACGATCAGGCGGTGCGCCGCACCGCGGTGGATCTGCTGGCGCGCCGCGAGCACTCGCTGGTCGAGCTGCGCAAGAAGCTGCTCGCGCGCGGTTTCGACGCTTCGGTCGTCAATCGATCGCTGCGAAAGCTCGAGGTGGATGGTCTCGTCAGCGACGCGCGCTTCGCGGAGAGTTTTGCGCGCTCGCGTGTGGCGCGGGGACAAGGCCCGGTCCGCATCCGCCTCGCTTTGCGCGAGCGCGGCGTGGCCGAAGACGACATTGAGGATCAGCTCACGGCTTGCGATGCCGACTGGAAGGCGCTCGCCCGTACGGTGCGGCGCAAGCGATTCGGCGAAGCCCCCGACGATTTTCGCGCCCGCCTCCGCCAAGCGCGTTTTCTGCAATATCGCGGCTTCACGAGCGACCAAATCGACGCCGCCCTCTCAGAGAATTCTCCGTAGGTCGGAATTCATTCCGCCGGTCGCGGGCGGCTCCAATCGCGAAATGGGGACATTCCTGATTTTGCTTCGGCAAAATCAGGAATGTCCCCATTTCCTGCCGTAGAATCCTCCGCATGGACAGCGCTGCGCTCAGAAGCACATTTCTCGACTACTTTGACCGCCAGGACCACGAAATCGTGCCCGGCAGCTCGCTCGTGCCCGCCAACGATCCGACGCTGCTGTTCACCAATGCGGGCATGGTCCAGTTCAAGGATGTCTTCCTCGGCAATGAGGAGCGTTCCTATCAGCGCGCCACGAGCGCGCAGCGCTGCGTTCGGGCCGGCGGCAAGCACAACGATCTCGAGAACGTTGGTTACACGGCTCGGCATCACACGTTCTTCGAGATGCTCGGCAACTTCAGCTTCGGCGATTACTTCAAGCGCGAAGCCATCGAATACGCCTGGGAATTCGTCACCGGCGTGCTCGGCATTCCGCCGGCAAAGCTCTGGGTGACCGTTTTCGAGGAAGACGACGAGGCTGCGTCGATCTGGCTGGACGATATAAATATAGACGCGCTGCGCTTCTCGCGCATGGGCGCAAAGGACAACTTCTGGGCGATGGGCGACACGGGCCCTTGCGGGCCGTGCAGCGAAATCTTCTACGATCACGGCCCCGGCGTGAAAGGCGGGCCGCCCGGCTCTGCGGCCGCCGAAGGGGATCGCTTTGTGGAAATCTGGAATCTCGTCTTCATGCAGTTCGACCGCGATGCGGACGGGAACCTGACTCGCCTGCCGAAACCCTCCGTCGACACAGGTCTGGGACTCGAGCGCGTGGCTGCCGTCATGCAGGGTGTGCAAAGTAACTACGACATCGATCTGTTCCGTCGTTTGATCGATTCAGCGGCAGCGCTGACCGGGACGCATGACACTCGCTCCAGCTCGCTGCGCGTCATCGCCGATCACATCCGTGCCTGCGCCTTCCTGATCGTCGACGGCGTTCTGCCGTCGAACGAAGGCCGCGGCTACGTACTGAGGCGCATCATCCGACGCGCCGTGCGCCACGGCTATCAGCTCGGTGTCGAAGAGCCATTCTTTCACGCCTTGGTCGAGCCACTCGACAAGGAGATGGGCGAGGCGTATCCCGAGCTCACGCGCGGGCGCCAGCACGCCGAACGGGTGTTGAAACAGGAGGAGATCCGCTTCGCCGAAACCCTCACACAGGGTATGCGGATGCTGGAAGAGAACCTCGCGAACCTGTCCGATAACATCATCCCCGGCGAGACGATCTTCCGCCTCTACGACACGTTCGGCTTCCCGGTGGATCTCACTGCCGACATCGCCCGCGAGCGGGGCCTCGGCATGGACAAGGAAGGCTTCAACAAAGCGATGGAGGCGCAGCGCCAGCGCGCCCGCGCCGCAAGCCGTTTCGCCGCCGGGGACGATCAAGGCCCGCGCGTGGATGCTGTGACGTCATTCACGGGCTACGAGCTGCTCGAGGACCTGGGTGCCATCACCGGCCTCGTCAAAGGCAATGAAAGCGCGAGGACGCTGCAGGCCGGCGACGAAGGCACGATTTTCCTCGATCGCACGCCGTTTTACGCCGAAAGCGGCGGCCAGGTCGGCGACGCCGGAAAATTGCTGATCGAAGGCGCCGAATTCAAAGTGAGCGATACGCGCAAGCAGGGCAAGGCACATGCTCATATCGGCGTCGTCGAATCGGGCGAGTTTCACGTCGGCGATGAGGTGCGGGCGGTCGTGGATCGGGAACGCCGCGTCGCCACAGTGCTCAATCACTCGGCCACCCATCTGTTGCACGCGGCCCTGCGTCACGTGCTCGGCGAGCACGTCACACAGAAGGGCTCACTGGTCGCCCCCGATCGGTTGCGCTTCGACTTTTCCCACTACGAACCCGTGGGCCCCGGGGAGCTTTCTGAGATCGAAGCGCTGATCAACAGGGAGATCCGGCGCAACGTGGACGCCGAGGTCAGCGTCGTGCCCTATGAGGAGGCGTTGCAGGCCGGTGCGCTCGCCCTGTTCGGCGAAAAGTACGAGGAACGCGTCCGCGTGCTCAGGATCGGCGATTTCTCCGCCGAGCTCTGCGGAGGCACTCACGTTCGTCGCGCGGGCGATATCGGCCTCTTTAAGATTGTCTCGGAATCGGGTATTGCCGCGGGAATCCGTCGCATCGAGGCCGTCACCGGACAGGGCGCGCTCGATTGGGTGAATGCGGGCGAGCAGGCGCTCAAACGGGTGGCTGCGATCGTCAAGGGCAGCCGTGACGATGCCGAGGATAAGGTGCGCCAGCTCGCGGAGCGCGCGCGTCAACTCGAACGTGAGCTCGAGCGCTTGCAATCGCAACTCGCTGGCGGCAGCGGCGTCGACCTCGCAGAGCGGGCGGTCGACGTGAACGGCGTGAAGGTTCTGGCGGCACGCCTCGACGGCGCCAGTGAGAAGGTGTTGCGCGATACCGTGGACCGGCTCAAGAACCAGCTCGGCAGCGCTGTGGTATTGCTGAGTGCAGTCGAGGCGGGCAAGGTGCGCCTCATAGCCGGCGTGACCCGCAACTGCACGGACCGGCTCGATGCCCGCGTGCTGGCAAACCGGGTGGCCGGCCTGCTCGGCGGTCGCGGCGGCGGCCGGCCCGATCTGGCGCAGGCTGGCGCAAGCGACGCCTCGCGCCTCGACGAAGCGCTCGAGGCCGTGCCGGGCTGGGTCGGCGAGCAGCTTCAGAGTGCCTCTGCCCCGGAATCAGGCGGCGATTTCCAAATCCCCTCTGCCCCGAAACGGGGGAGAGGCCCAGGTTGAGGGGGAAGTTGCGGTGCGATTGATCGCATCCAGGTCCCTCGTCGGATAGAAACGCGCCTGGCGCTCCTCGTGCAGAAATACGGCGGCAGCTCGGTCGGCTCGATCGAGCTGATCCGGCAGGTTGCCCGGCGCGTCATCCACACGCGAGCGCAAGGTCACGAGGTCATCGTCGTACTGTCGGCGATGGGCGATACCACAGACCGCCTGCTCGACGTCGCGCGAAGCTTGAGCGAGCGTCCATCAGGCCGCGAGCTCGACGTGCTGCTCGCGACGGGCGAGCAGATGTCCGTCGCGCTCATGTGCATGGCGCTCGCGCAGGGTGGTTGCCGCGCGAAATCGTTCACTGGCGGACAGGTCCGCATCCTGACCGACGGCTTGTTCAACAACGCCCGCATCCGTCACGTGGATGGAGGCCCAATTGCCGGCGAGCTGGGCAGTGGCTGCGTGCCGGTCGTGGCGGGCTTCCAGGGGGTGGATGACGCAGGCAACGTGACGACCATCGGCCGCGGCGGTTCCGACACGACGGCGGTGGCGATCGCTGCGGCGCTGCACGCCGACGAGTGCCAGATCCTCTCCGACGTGGACGGCGTCTACACCACCGACCCGCGCATGGTGGCCGAAGCAAGGCGACTGGACCGCATCACCTTCGAGGAAATGCTCGAGCTCGCCGGCCAGGGCGCGCGCGTGCTGCAGCTTCGCGCGGTGGCATGTGCCGGCAGGTACAATGTGCCGCTGCGCGTCCTGTCCAGTACTGCCGATGGTCCGGGGACTTTGATTAGCTACGAAGAACCAGATATGGAAGCTCCGGTCGTGTCGGGCATCGCCTTCAATCGCGATGAAGCCGAGATCACGGTCACCCAGTTGCCGGACAAACCGGGCATGGCCCACCGGATTCTCGCCCCGGTGTCGAATGCGCAGATAGAAGTCGATATGATAGTTCTCAACGCACCCAGGGGCGGGCGTGTCGATTTCAGCTTTACGGTCCACCGGGCGGACTATCGGCGCACCATGGAACTGGTGAAACGCGAGGTGGCCGGGCTGGACATCGGCGAGGTCCTGGGGAACGACCGCGTCGCCAAGCTCTCGGTGGTGGGCATGGGCATGCGTTCGCATGCGGGCATCGCCACCACGCTTTTCGATACGCTCGCGCGCAACGGCATGAATGTGCGCATGATCTCGACGTCGGAGATCAAGATTTCGGTGTTGCTCGACGAGCAGCATCTGGAGCGCGGTGTCAGGAGCCTGCACGCCGCCTTCGGCCTGGACAAGGACGCGAGCCCGCAGGCAGTGCGACACGCTTGAGGGCTCGAGCGCCGTCTCGAGGGGGCAAGACAGAGAGCGATTTTCAACCGGCGCAACGGCCGCCCGATGCCGCGTATTGTTCGCTGTCTTGAACGTGGGATAAGGAAAAGAAATAAATCAAGGAGATGTTCGATGCTCATTTTGACGAGGCGGGTCGGTGAGACCGTCATGATCGGTCACGAAGTCACGGTCACCGTCCTGGGAGTCAAAGGGAACCAGGTGCGCATTGGCGTCAACGCGCCGAGGGATATCGCGGTTCATCGCGAAGAGATCTACGAGCGCATCAAGCGCGAAGAGCAAACCGCCGCCCGGCCCAATTCCGGGCTGGATGGCGCGGAGAAGCCCGCGGGGGAATAGACGGCTAGCGCGAATCCCTGCTGCGGGCATGATCCGCTTGCCGCGGCGGCATCAAGAGCGGCGTGTGACCCGCCTTCGCGGCTGATCGGGCGCGCCTTTACCTGTTTTCCACAGCCAAGTATCATGACCGACCTTCGCGGGATATCGGCCGATGCCGGTTCGGAGAGATGGCTGAGTGGTCGAAAGCGCTCCCCTGCTAAGGGAGTAAGGGCACAAAACGCCCTTCGAGGGTTCGAATCCCTCTCTCTCCGCCAGATTCAGTAAGATAGTCGACGCTTCAAGTCCTCAGCGCGCCCGTAGCTCAGTTGGATAGAGTACCTGGCTACGAACCAGGCGGTCGGGAGTTCGAATCTCTCCGGGCGCGCCACTATTTTTGGGGTCCATTCCGGGTACTTAGGTAACAGTTAATACCGGAGACATGGGTAACAGTTTTGCGACGAAGGGATTTTAGGCGCTCTCGAGCCTGCATGTCTCATGATCGAAGAATCCTAAGTCGTATTGCATGAAGCTGACGAGCCCGATGCGGTCGGCGACCTCGCGGATGCCGACGTTCTGGCCTGCGAACTTTTTTGCCTGCCGAAGCAGATGCGGCCGCACTGAGTGAGGGTAAACGTTTGGTCGTGGAACGGGTAGTCGAGCTGCTCGAGCCCGCGGTAGGAGCTATCTGAAGGCACAGAGCTCAGCCGGGCATTGCATATCGAGGGGATTTCTTTCCCGCGCTTCCCCGCTTCCTCGCGCAATACCCCAAGCTCGAAATCGAAGTGGTCGTGACGGACCGGCAGGTGAATCTCGTGGAGGAAGGCATCGACTGTGCGGTGCGCGCGGCGAAGATTCCGGACGACTCCACGCTGATCGCCCGGCACATCGCGAACGTGCACTGGCTGACCGGCGCGTCGCCGGATTACCTGAAGCGACACGGCACTCCAACGACTCTGGCTGATCTCGAGCGGCATGACTGCATCCGGTTCATCTCCCCGTCGAGCGGCCGCACTGTGGACTGGCACTTCGAGCAGGAAGGCGAGTGCATCTCGTATGTCCCGCGCGGCCGCGTCGGCGTGACTTCGCTGGAG
>JACDCP010000119.1 GCA_013817465.1 Gammaproteobacteria bacterium
GCCGAGCGCCGCGAGCACGAAGAATACCTTGAGCCCGAGCCCGGCCTTCGTGCACTCGACGGTGCGGCCGAGCATGTCGATGCCCGGCTGCACCTTTTCATGAAAAATGTAGCTGCCTTCCTGCACGAACGCAGTATCCAGATCGCGTGCTTTGCGTACCAGCACTGCGGCGCACAGTGCAGGCGTACGCAGCAGCTTGTGTGCGTCCCAGATGAGCGAGTCGGCGAGATCGAGGCCGTCGAGCAAGTGGCGCAAACGCGACGACAGCAGCGCCGAAGCGCCGTGCGCGCCGTCCACGTGCAGCCAGATTTTCCGCTTCTTGCAGAACTCCGCGATCGCGCGCAGCGGGTCGTAGCGCCCGACGGGTGTCGAGCAGGAATTGGCGACCAGCACGAACGGACGGCGTCCCTCCTCAACGGTGCGGTCGAAAACAGCGGGAAGCTTCTCGGGCAAAATGACGCCGTTCGCATCGGTCTCCAGCGGGATGACGGATCGATGGCCGAGTCCCATGATGCCGGCAGCACGCGCAATGGCGTAGTGGGCGTGCGGAGAGGCAAACACAGCCAGATCCGCAGGGTTGCCATTCGCCCAGACATCCGGCACTGCGCGCCGGCGCGCCGCGACGAGGACCGTCAGCGTCGCGAGAGAGCCGCCGTGCGTCAGGACGCCTGCACCGTGCTCGACATCATGTGTGCTGCTCCCCGGCCATGGCGCCGGCACCCAACCCGCTTTTTCGAGCATCCAGTTGAGCACCGCGAACTCGATGGCGGTCGCTGCCGGCCCCATTTCGTAGATCGCCATCGCATTGTTTGTGAAGCCGTCGATGAGCGACGCGATCGCACCGGCCGGATGCGGCACAGCGACCTGATGCGCCATGTACGCTGGATGGTGCAGCCGCGTCGTGGCGGCCAGATAATCTTCGAGGAACGCTGGCCAGCGCCGCTCGAAAAGTCCGCCCTCGCGGATCAGCCGATCGATATCGAGCGCTTCTGCCAGATCCCGAATGGGTGCCAGACGAACGGGCGGCTCCGTGCCAGAGCGGCTGGAGCGGCCGTATTCCGAAAGTGCCTGAACGGCGCGCGTGGCGGCGCGATTGAAGGTGTCGAGATCGTCGTTCGGCATGGCGCGGATTCTACGGGGCCGCCGGGCGACCTGCCAGCGCCCAACGACCGCGCATCAGCGAAAAAAAACGGGCTGCGGCATCGCCAGATTCCCTCTGCGTAGGGCCGGTTTCAACCGGCCAGGTAGTGCGGCCGAATGAATTCGGCCCTGGCAGGTTGTTGAAAAAGCCATCCATGGCTTTTTCAACTCTGCGATCCGAAAATTGCGATTTTCGGATCGCGAGCATTTTCAAGAACTTGGAGTTCTTGAAATGGCGATGCATCCCTGCATCGACTAGCAGGCTATCGAAAAACAGAGTTTTTCAACAGCCTGCTAGATCTTCACGAGGATCCGGCGAATGCCGCAGCCCGAGAATCGAACGTCACGCCTTTCGTTTAATTACCCATTCTGCTCCTACAGGTTCTGCTCGTAGCGGATGAACGGCACCCGGCCGAACACGTCGTGGAGCTGTGGCGAGTAGAACGGACTGCCGATCTGCACGTGTGTTGGCGGATCGCGATCGAACACGTTGCGCGCGCCGACCGAGAGCTTGCCGTTCCATGGCGTGGCCCAACCCACTGACGTGTCCCAGGTCGTCCACGAGGACAACATGGCGCCGGTCCCGTTCTCCGTGTCCGTGACGTGGTTGCCGATCACCGAAGCCGAGAAATCGCCGCGCGACCAGCCGAGCGACAGCCCCGCGCGCAGGTCCGGGTCGAAAGTACCTTGCAGCCGGCGCAGGCCATTGCCGTCGCTGAGATCCTGCAGGAACTCCGTGACCTTGCTGACCTGAACCTGCGTCTGGAAGTCGCCGACTGCGCCCATCGAGAACCCGTAGCGCAGATCGACGTCGTAGCCTTTCGTCTGGGTGATGGCGATGTTCTGATTGAGATTGCGGATGAATTGGACCTGCCCGTTCGGCAGCCGCACGACGTCTGCATTGCCTTGCGTGCCGCCCATGTTCGCGGCGAACTCCGCATCCAGGATCGACTGCAGCGGCAGGAGGCCGATTTGTTCCTCGAGGTCGATATCGTAGTAGTCGATGCTGACCGACAGGTCGTCGAGCGGGTTCCAGACCACGCCGACGTTCAGGCTCTCCGACAGCTCGGGATCGAGTGCATTGTTGCCGCTGCGGAAGTTCTGATATTGCGTCGTCAGGCACGGATGGCCCGGCGGGAGCTGGTCTTGAGGAACACCCTGCTGGCCGGTGTCATTGCATCGGGTCGTGTCGATCGCCGCATCGAAGCTCTCCTGCGGCGAGCTGTAGAGCTGGCTCATGCTCGGCGCGCGGAAGCCCTCGCCGTAGCTCGCTCTGAGCAGCACGCTGTCGATCGGCCGGAAGCCGACTGCGATCTTCGGGTTGAACGTCGTGCCGAAGTCGTTGTAGTCGTCGTAGCGGCCAGCGAGACTGACTTCGAGCGTGTCGACAACCGGTACCGAGACCTCGGCGAACAGCGCGGTCACGGCGCGCGCACCGGAGGCATCCGCCGCGCCCGCCGAGCCAGCCACGTTGCCGGCTACCTGCTGGTCGTCGAAGTCCTGGGTAAACTTCTCGTCGCGATACTCGAAGCCGACCGCGGCGCCGAGCGGGCCGGCCGGCATTTGCGCCAGATCTAAGGTCACCTGCCCGTCGACGCTGGCGACCCGGTGCAGGTTATCGGCTTGTCCCGTGTGTACGGCGGACGGGTTGACGGCCGAGAAATCGGTCGGCCCGTTGACGCCGAACACATCGAACGATCCGTTATCGACTGCCTCCTGCAGTATGTTGGTGAAGCCCAGACCCGGCGAAGACGCGTTCGACGTCTGCGTGCTGTGTTGACCCGCAAACTCCCAATCCATGCCGCCCATCACGTCGAAGCTGCCGTTAAAGCCGGCCACGTAGTCGACCAGCGTGTCTTCCACCAGACCGTCGCGGAAGCCGCCCGGTATGTTGCGGTAGAGCAGCGTCAGGTCGAATGGCCCGGTGAAATCGGCCACGCCGTCGCCGTCGAGGTCGATCTGCGAGTAGTCGGGACCGACGAGGCGCGCGCTGTTTTCGTTCGGACCCTGTGCAATCGCGCCCGGCGCGGTCGGATTGTTCGGGTTGTCCGCGCTGATCGTCACGAGCTGCGAGCTGAACGGCGTCGGCGCATAGCGGCCGAAGGAGTCCAGTTTCGAGAACGTGCCGCGCGCGAAGAAGCCGGTGTTCTCCGTCACCTGATAGTTGCCGTTGACGAAGAAGCTGTCCCGAGCGTTCGACGCTTCCGTGGCCGCCGTGGCGGCGTAGTTGAACTGACAGAGGCTGGTGGCCGGGTTCCCATCGATGTCGGGTTGCTGAATGAACGCTGAGTCCGGATTGTTGGGATCGGCCCCGAGTGCCGACGGGCAGCGCGGGTCGGCGAACGTGCCGAGCGACACGAAGTCGCCGTTGCCGTCGGTGGTCCCGGCGAAAAAGCTGGCCGGGAAGCCGAACGCGGACAGGCCGACCGCAGAGAACGAGCGATCGCCGTTGAAGATGATGTCCTGTTGTTCGTGGTCCAGCGCGAAGGTGATGTTGCCCTTGCCGGAGCTGATGCCGCCGACCAGGCCGTAACTCTCCTCGTCACCGCCTGACTGGGTGGGCCGGCCGATATGGCCATTCAATTGCAGACCTTCGTAATCCTTGCGCAGGATGACGTTGATCACGCCGCCGACTGCATCGGAGCCGTACACGGCCGAGGCGCCGTCACGCAGCACTTCGATGCGCTCGACCGCTGCCAGCGGAATGGTGTTCAGGTTCTGCGCTGAGCCCGCGCCGAAGGTCGGCGAGCCGGCGATGCGCCGGCCGTCCAGCAGCACCAGGGTGCGCGTGGCGCCCAGGCCCCGCAGGCTGACCGTGCTCTGGCTCTGCGCCGAGGAGCCCGAGGCAGACTTGAACGAACCGAACTGGTTGAACGTGGAACCGCGCAGCACTTCCGCCACTGAAGTGTCGCCGGTGTCTTCGATGTCTTCGCGGGAGATGACCGAGACCGGGCTCGGGCCTTCGATGTCGACGCGTTGGATGCGCGAGCCGGTGACGGTGATCAGGCCCTGATCGGCGACGTCTTCGTCTTCCTGCGCCGCAGCCATCTGCGGCGCGCCGATAAATGACGCCGCCAGTCCGCCCGTGAGCGCAAGGCGCACGGCACGGCGAACGGGATCGTAACTGTTCATTTCTGGTACTCCTGAGGTAGAGGCGGTCGACAAACCTGCTTTGTCGCCTGCGGTCTCAGGATCACTGAAGCGGGCAGTGCCTGTGTTGCCAAAAAACAGGCATTAGGTTGCAAAAGTTCAGAATTTTGCGGGGCTGTCGCTGCGCGCGCCACGAAACGACTGTGGTGACCGCCCTGTCAGGTTGCAGAAGCAGCGAAAAAACGACGAACGCGACTCGAAGCCGATTTGTGCACCGATCTCGGTGATCGGGATCTGCGAACCGCTCAGCAGGCGTTGCGCTTCCGCAACACGCTTGCGCAACACGAACTGGTAGGGCGTGATCGCGAACACCTGCTTGAAGACGCACAGAAAGTGATGCGGCGTCAGGCACGCACGGGCAGCGATGTCTTCCAGCGCGACAGGCCGGTCGTAGGAAGCATGCATGTAATCAGTGGCGCGGAGCAGACGCCGAAACAGCTCCACGCGCGTCGATCGTTTGACTGCAGCGATCGACTCGATACGGTCCGACATTTGAAGCTGCTTCTGCAGCATCTTCTGCAGCAGAAACCGGCATTCTTCTTCATACCACTCCGGATCATCGAAACCCGAGCGGCAGGTCTTCTCGATGTAGCGCAACACAGGGGACACGAGATTGTCATGGTCGAGCACGTGCTCGTAGAACTCCGGTGCGTAGCCCGCATCGACATGCGGCGTGTCGAGCAGTTCGTCGGCGGTCGCGACCAGGCAAAGGTGAACGTCTTCCGCCAGACCGGGCCGGAAGAAAATGGAAAATGTATCGACTGCACGCTGCGAATGAATCTCGCTCCCATAGGGACGCGATCCATTCAGGATCAGATAGACATGATCGTCGACCGTGGCAGAGCCAGTTTCGAGGCCGAACGTTTCGCGGCCGTGACGCGCGGCTTTGATCGACAGGCATTGCGGATAGGGTGAATAGCTGGCGGCCCGCGTTGTCGCGCAGAGAATGTTGTTCTCCCTCGGCCAATACCGTTGGAAGGCAAGCTCGAAACCCCCGCCCGCCGACCCCGGCATGTTTCTGATGATCATCGCAAGCGCTGCATTTCCTGCCTCAGTGATTCGTTCACAACGAACGACTCCTCTTACGCGATATTTACGACAGCAAGCTGAATCGCCCGCAAGAGCCAGTTTTTTGCGTGACGCAGTAGCCAACGAACGCGGTCGATACAAGCGTGGAACTTGTCATCGAGGACTGTTGCCTAACGATGAGCGCCGCCGCTGGATCGACCATCGATGATGATTACTCTTGACGGCTGCGGGCCGCTGTACCGGCAGGTTTACCGGGGCGTGCGGGATGCAGTTCTGCGCGGGCAATTACCGCCCGGCGCGCGGCTTCCGTCATCTCGCGCACTGGCCGACGAGCTCGGTCTGTCGCGCACCGTCGTGCTGCTGGCCTATGAGGATCTGCAGGCCGAGAGCTATACGGAGACGCGAGCGGGCGCGGGGACGTTCGTCGCTCCTCAGGTCGACCACACGCTTCTTTCGAAGGCCGTTTCGAACGACGGACTGTCGAACGTCCTGGCGGCCGATGCGGCGCCGCGCTTGTCGCGGTTTGCACGTCGCGCAATGCAGCAGAAACCCGAAGCCGTGTACGAGCAGAAGCAGGATAGCGGGCTTCGCTTCAACTTCGAGTACAGCGTGTCGGAGCAGGACGCCCAGGTGGTTCGACTCTGGCGCAGCTTGCTGGCTAAGCATGTCACGGACAGCGGCGCGTTTTATCCATCCCCGCAAGGCGAGCTCAGCCTGCGTATGTCCGTCGCGAAATATGCCGGCCATGCACGCGGCGTCCACTGCGATCCCGGACAGATTCTCATCGTCGACGGCTCACAGCAGTCGCTCGACCTGATCGCGAAGGTTCTGCTCGACCCCGGCGACCGTGTGCTGATCGAAGAGCCTCAGTACCATGGCGCGAGAGCGGCGTTCCTGGCGGTCGGCGCGCGGCTCGATCTCTGCCCGGTCGACGCGGATGGCTTCGACATCGCATTGCGCCCGACTAACTACGAGCCGGGTGCGCGGCTCGTCTATGTCACGCCTTCGCATCAAATGCCGACCGGGGCGGTCATGACGGTCGCCCGGCGGCTCGAGCTGCTGGCCTGGGCCACCGACAATTCCGCCTATATCGTCGAAGACGATTACGACAGCGAGTTTCGCTACAAGTCACGGCCGATCCCTTCGCTGCACTCGCTCGACATGCACGACCGGGTCATCTATCTGGGTACGTTCGCCAAGGCCTTTTCGCCGACGGTGCGGCTCGCGTACATGGTGCTGCCGGCAAAGCTCGTCGCGCCGTTTGTGTCAGCCAAATGGTTGAGCGATCTCGGCACACCCTGGCTGGCACAGCGCGCATTGGCCGATTATATGGATGCCGGACATTACGCACGTCGCATTCGACGCCTGTCCAGACGTTATGCAGCGCGCCGCTCCAGCTTGCTCGCCGCTTTGCGCCGCTACCTAGGTGATGAAATCACGATCGGGGATTCGTCGGCCGGCATGCACGTCCTGATCTGGCTGAACCGCATCCCGCCCGATCGACTGCCGGCGCTGATCCGGGCGGCAGCCCGCCGCGAGGTCCATTTGCATTCGGTGGCGTCGTACTACATGAACCCGCCGAGCCGCGCGGGACTGCTCATGGGCTACACGCTGCTTTCCGAGGAGGAGATCACGGAAGGCGTTCGCCGACTGGGCGCGCTGCTCGAGCGCTTCTGTCGAACAAAGATGGCGGGCTGAAGCCCGCCCTACTCGATCGCGAACGGGATCAAAACCGAGCCGAACTCACTGTGCGTGAAAAAGTTCGCGGGGAGGTTCGCGGTCCAGGCAGCGTAGAAGCCGCGCACAACGTACTCGCCGGACAAAAGCGGCAGTCCGTCATCGCGATGCTGATCCCACATTACACTGAAAGTTTTCGTTTCGCCGGCCGCGAACTCGTCGGTCTCGACCACGTCTAGAAACGCTTGATCCGACGACCACCACCAGAAAATCTGTCGCGAGTCGGCCGGCGCGACGAAGAAATCGGATCTTTGGGTTGAGGCTCGCGTAGCAGTCAGCGGTCGGTTGCGGCGATTTGTGACCGACACCTCGAAAACAATCTGCTCACCCGGTGAGAAGCTATCGCGAAACTGACCGGTCGTGTCCTTGATGGCGAGCGTCGTCACGAAGTCCGGATCCAGGTTCGGCGGACCGTCGAGCTCGCTGTCAGCGTCGCTGTCGCACCCCGCAGCGGAGACTAAAAAACAGGTCAGCAGGAACGATGCGAACCGCATCGGGATTTTAATTGTCTTCGCCCTCCGACGCCGTCCAGAACGCCAGGAACGCGCTAACCGGTAGCACAATGCCGTAAATGCGCTTTTAGCCTCAGACAGTGCAATTTTGGCCAAGTTCCTCTTTGGTAGACACGTTTTCCGTGTACCCGGAATTATGTTCCAGAACAATCTCTTCCGCCGGTTTTCTAAGGTTGTACTGAGAACTCATCGCATGGCCGTAGGCGCCGGTGTTCGCGATGAGGATCACGTCGTTTTCTTCGGTCGGCGGCAGGAGACGTTCATTGCCGAGCTGATCGCCGGATTCGCAGATCGGACCGACGACGTTGACGAGCTCGGTGGCCGGCTCATCGCAGCGCGTGAGGTTGATGATTTCGTGGTAAGCGCCGTAAAGCGCCGGACGGATCAGCGAATTCATGCCCGTGTTGAGTCCCACGTAACGCACGCCGAGCTTGCCCTTGGTTTGCGTTACCCGCGCGAGCAGTACGCCCGCTTCGGCGACCAGGAAGCGGCCGGGCTCGAGCCACAATTCCAGGCTCGGGTACGCGGACTTGACGGAGAGCAGCAGTTCACCGAGCTCGTCCAGATCCAGTGCCGGCTGATCGGGCTTTTCCGGTACGCCGAGACCGCCGCCGAGATTCAGGGCCGACACGTCCGTGAACCTCCGCGACAGATCGCCGAGCAGGACCGCATTGTCCTTCCAGCTCTCCGTGTCGAGAATGCCGCTGCCCGTATGCGCATGCAGGCCGACGATGCGAATCCTGCCGGCGCTCGCCAGAGCTTCGAGCTCATCCAGCTCGAACAAGGGCACGCCGAACTTCGAGTGGCTGCCGGCGGTTCTGACATATCGATGGTGACCTTTGCCGTGGCCCGGGTCGATGCGCACGACGATCGACCGCCCCTCGAAAACCTCCGGCCAGTGCCTGAGCGGATAAAGATTGTCCAGCGTGACGTATCCCGCGTGCTCGAAACCAAAATCGTATTCGGAGCGTGCGGCAAAGTTGGGCGTGAAGAGGACCCGCTCCGGCTTGATACGCGGGCAGGTTTGCAGCACGCGATGGACTTCGCCCGGCGAAACGCACTCGAAACCTACGCCGGCGTGCTCGAGCGCATGAAGGATCGCAGGATGCGGATTTGCCTTGACGGCGTAAAAGATTCGATCGACCGCATCGAGCCCGCGTAATCTGCCAGCCAATTTGGCGATGGTCGCTATGTCGTAGACGTAAACCGCGTGGTCGAGCGGCGTTATCTCGAGCAGGCGACGGCGTTCGACCGACCACCATGCACGCACCCTGCGTCGCTTGCGTTCGAACCCTTCCGTCGCCGTGAGCTCCTCCCAGGTGGCGCCGAATATCCGATCATCGGGCGCGGCCCGGATCAGCAGCTCATGCAGGCGCTGCACCAGGCGTTGACCCTGCTCGTCGTCCACGATGAACGTAAAGTTCAGGTCGTTGGCTGCCTGGCTCACCAGATGAATGCGGTGCTCCTCGAACACTTCGAGGGCCGGGCCGAGCTCGTGCAGCATGCCGCGGATGTGCCGGCCGACCAGGCTGATGGCGGCACAGCCGTCGAAAATCTGCACCCGGCAGAAGCTGCCGAGCTCCTCGACGAGGGCCGCGAGCGTGTCGCGATCGACTTCATTGGCTGCCGCGTCGAGCGACACGGTCACGTTCGTCTCGGAAGTGGACACGTGATCGACGGACAAGCCATGGCGCTTGAAAC
>JACDCP010000120.1 GCA_013817465.1 Gammaproteobacteria bacterium
TGAGCAGGGTGCTCTTGCCGGCCCCGTTGCCGCCGACGATTCCCACCACCTCTCCCTGCGCCACCTCGAACGAGACGTCGCGAAGCGCCCAGAAGGTTTCCGGGGGGGTACGTTCGCGCATGCTGCGGAGCGGAGAGACGAGCGTCGCGCCGGCGCGGCGGGCGGCCGCCGTCAAAGCCTCTCGAAGCGTGGAAGACGGACGCCGCGCCGTGCCCAGCCGGAACCGTTTACCCACGCCGTCTACTCGAATTGCTGTCTCGCGCATCATCAGACGACGTCGGCGAAAGTCCGCTCCATTCCCCGGAAGTAATACGCCCCGCCCACCAGAATTGCCACGGCGGCCAACGTCGAAGCGAGGATGATCGGGCCGGGTGCGGTGGCGGTATCGAGCAGGCTCCATCGGAAACCTTCCACGACCCCTACCATCGGATTCAGTCCGTACAGCACGCGCCACGGCTCCGGCAAAAGGCTGCTCGGATAGGCGATCGGTGTGGCGAAGAGCCATACCTGCACCACGAAGGGCGTGATATAGGACACGTCGCGGTACCGCACGTTGAGCGCAGCGAACCAAAGCCCGACGCCTAGCGCGGTGATGAAAGCGAGCAGCAACAGCGCTGGTATCCACACCACGTTTATCGACGGCGCGATGCCGTAGTACATCATCATCCCGAGCAGAACGACGAACGCGATCGCAAAATCAACCAGCCCGGAAAGCACCCTCGCAACCGGTATGGCCAGTCGCGGAAAGTAGACTTTCTTGATCAGATTCTGACTGGCCACGACGCTGTTGGCCGACTGGATGAGCCCCTGTGAGAAAAACGCCCACGGCACGAGCGCAGCAAAGCTGAAGATCGGATACGGCACACCGTCGGAAGGAATCCCGGCCAGTTTGCCGAAGAACAGGCTGAAGACCACCATCGTGAAGAAAGGCTGGATGATGGCCCAGGACGCCCCGAATGCGGTCTGCTTGTAGCGAACCTTGACGTCCCGCCAAACGAGGAAGTAGAGCAACTGCCGGTACCGCCAAAGCTCGCCCAGGTTGAGCGACGGCCAGCCTTTTCCAGGCTGTATGACCACGGTCGGATGCACGGCCTGTAGGACCTCCGGCGGTGCTTCTGCGCGTCTCGCCTGCCACTTCGGTTTTTCAGGTGACGCAGCGCTCAATCTCCTTTTATCTGCCATAGCGTGGAATCGAAACTGAAAAAATGTTTATTGGACGCTGTCCTCGGAGTACTCGCTGTTATTCCTTACGCGCGTCGACATAAAGCGTCCCGTCCCGACGATCTTCCGAGTCTAAATCAGGGTTAAAGTCCCGTCTTCCGATGTCGACAAAACCCGCCTCTTTCAGAACCCGCGCCAAGGTCTCAAAATCATAAGCGTACTTGTGTTCCCGACCTTGTCTGAAAAAGAAGTTGACGAGGTGAATCGGTGTTGTCCATACCCAGCGCGGAAACCACTGCAAGTTTTTGTCTCGAGACCACTCTTGCAACAGGGCAGGCAGCTTGCCTTGAGCATACTGTAACAACACTTCCTCGGCATCGGGTACTCCAACGCTGAATATGCCTCCCGGCTCCAGGACTCTCAGCGACTCACGCAGAAGATGCACAACTTCCGCGGGATACTCAAGGTGCTCAAGGAAATGTTCGCTATAAATAATGGACACGGTCCCCGCTTCAAAGGGGAGGTCTTCGCGCACATCCAACTGTAAATCAGCATCTTGCTGCAGATCGATGTTAATCCAGCCTGCCTTGTATCTGGACCCGCAACCCAGATGCAACTTGAGATCGGATCGACCCCGGAAGCGGCGAGCGTTTTTGATAGAAGCTTTGTGATAACGTTGAATGCTTAATTCATGCCGCAGTTCGCGCAATGCAGATCTTACGCCTGCGCTGATTAGAGGCATGACAATTGATGTAGCATCAATCGGTCATACCTGGCGATCGGCGGTCTTCGAGACGCTCGATGACGATCGGGGTGTCGCACCCGCGTCCAGGCTCAGGATATGTTGCAATTTCAGGAGCTGAGCGCGCCTTTTGTTTCTCAGGCGTGTCCATAGCGTACCGAAAGCGTCCTCCGAGTTATCCCCTGCGGCAGTACCCGGTGTCTGCAAGCGCTGCTTTCTGAAGGACATCCCGAGAACACGCGCCACATTCTTGATCAGAAGCCTATGAAAGTGCGTATTGAGTATGACCGCCGGGTCCAAATACGCTGCCCTGACCAGGCAGGCGAGTCCCTTACCGGGCTCTGCATCTCGAGTGCAGATATTGGCTACATAAAGCAAATACGCGCTCGTGGACCATCGATATATGAATTTGGAAATTGATGAATGTCGTTTCCGCACGGAATTCAGGAGCAATCGATGTGATTTTTCCATTTTTTCCGTATTAGTGGACATACTATCGGCCGTTTGCCGGTATTTGACCAGGCAGTCAGGTATGACTGAAAACCAATACCGCTCAGCGATTCTCAGATAAAGGTCCCAATCCTCGCAGCCTTGAGCGTCGAACTGCCAAAAACTTTCATCATAGCCTCTCACCGTTTCGAGACATTCACGCCGGATCAACGGGGAGCTCGAATTGCCGATAAAGTTGCCGATCAACAGAAGCAGATACACGGAGCCCACATCGCGTTTGCCGGAGCAATCCCCCACAGCCGCTCCCGATTCATCGATCCTCTGAGACCAGGCATATACCAGGCCGACAATGGCCGGCGATTTCAATAGCACATCGACCTGTCTTTGTATCTTCGAAGGAAACCACAGATCGTCCGCATCGATCGGCGCGATGAACTCTCCCTTCGATTCGATAATGGCCCTGTTCCGGGCCGCGGCTACGCCCTGATTCGATTGACGTAGCAACTTCAAGCGAGAGTCCTTCTGTACATAGCTGCGGACGATTTCCGATGTGCGGTCTACCGAGCCATCGTCTACCACGATGACCTCCATGCGTCGGTAGGTTTGAGCCAGTACCGATTCAAGTGTCTGCGCTATGTGACGCTCGGCATTGAATGCCGGAATAATCACGGATACGAGGCAGCTCGAGCCGCTCGCGCCCGTCGCCGGTCTCTCCGGTCCGGAATTCACACCCGACCAACGGACAGGTGAGGTAATTTGTGTGCCAGGAGCCGCTTGGATGAACGCAGTGCCAAAGATTCTGGCGCGCACCAGATTGCAGTCAAAACCAATGTGAGCCCTAATGCTTTTACACGATGGGTCGTACCGGACATGAAAGGCGAAAACACCATTTCGTGAAATTGTGGCCGTGACGCGGACGGATCCATCAAACTGAGTGCAAACACGGCCAGATTATCCGCCCAGTTGCGTTTCCACTTCCTCCACCGGTCGTCATGCGGCACATAGCCCAGCTTTGTGGACCAGTGAGACAGGTAATCGATGTGATAAGAAATCTTCGCGAGATGCGAGCTCAAAGCTTCCGCGCTGAATTGAGTGGCGCCGTGCCAGTTATTGCGCCCGTGTATCCTGTATTGTGCAACCACGCTGTGCACGGACGCCAGCCGGCCAAACAAGCGCGCTACGCTATTGAGGTAGCCGTCCGGTCCCAGATACCCATCCCGCTGTACGCTGAGCGTTTCAGGCAGCGGGAATACGGCCTCCAGAAGCCGACGCCGCCATAGATTGCCCGACGTGTACGGCTGTTGGCACGCGCCCGGCCCGCGTGTGAGGGTGCGTTCACGATAGTCTCCGGAAGGTGACAATTTGCGCGGGATCGTACGTCCCAGGGACTTCCGCTTTTCGTCGACTACGTCGAGGTAACCCTGACTTTGGACTACTCCGCTGTCGTCGAGGAGCGGCTGTACCAGATTGCTGATCGCCTCGCCCGTCAAACAGTCGTCGGCGTCCAGAAAAAGGATGACGTCCCCCAGGCTTGCCGCAAAGCCAGTATTGAGACAGGCGCATTGGCCTCGATGCTCCGTGAAGATCGAGCGGATCTTGTCCTCAAAACTTTCGATGACATCGCGGGATTGATCCGTGGAACCGTCGTCGACGACAATCACCTCGAGATTCGCGCGCGATTGACTGAGCGCGCTTTCGATGGCCTCGCCGACGAACCGGCCATAGTTGTAATTTCCGATAATTATGCTGGCCAACATGAGAATTCAGTTTTATATTTCGCTGGGCGAGATGTAAATCCTGGAGGACCTTGAGCGGAGGTCACCTGGCTCCTGAAATTACGGCGAGAATAAAGCGGTCGATGTCTATGCGGTACATGCAATGGACAGCACCATGCGGATTTTCCGGACGGCCAAGTTTTTATTTTTGTCGTTTGATTCTCAGACCCCTCCAGATGAATGTCAATCGATTTGGCACGGTCGGAGGCTTTCGTTTGACGTCGTATGGGCGGTTCGTGTACACGGCGGACTTATGTAATACACATGGTGGCCGACTAATGCGCACCGTAATGAATCGCGGCAGGACGGAGTAGCTGGATGAGCAATGTGCTGAGTTCCAAGCAGGTCCTGGTGACCGGCGGCGCGGGTTTTCTCGGCTCGCATCTTTGTGAGAAGCTCCTCAATGACGGACACGATGTCATCTGTCTGGACAATTTCTACACGGGGAAGAAGGGTAATATAGCGGCGTTTCTGGAGTGCTCTCATTTCGAGCTGTTGCGGCATGACATCACGTTTCCGCTGCATGTGGAAGTTGACGAAATTTACAATCTCGCCTGTCCGGCATCGCCGATTCACTATCAGTTCGATCCTGTTCAAACAACCAAGACCAGCGTCCATGGCGCAATCAATGTTCTCGGACTGGCGAGACGGGTAAAGGCAAAAATCCTGCAGGCTTCCTCGAGCGAAGTCTATGGTGATCCCGAGGTGCATCCACAGCGCGAGGACTACCTTGGTCGGGTAAGTATCATCGGTCCGAGATCTTGTTACGATGAAGGTAAGCGGTGCGCAGAAACGTTGTTTTTCGATTACTACCGTCAGCACGACGTCAAGATCAAGGTCGCACGGATCTTCAACACGTATGGACCGCGTATGCATCCGAACGACGGACGCGTGGTGTCGACGATCCTGGTGCAGGCACTCTCCAATGAGCCGATAACGATATTCGGTGAGGGGAAACAGACGCGCTCGTTCTGTTACGTGAGCGACATGGTGGACGGGTTGGTCAGACTGATGCACTCGCAGGACGCGTGCACCGGTCCGATGAACCTTGGCAACCCCGTAGAATGCACGATCAACGAACTGGCGCGGAGGGTTATCGAGCTTACGGGTTCACGCTCCAGAATCGTATTCAGGCCATTGCCCCAGGATGATCCACTGCAGCGCTGCCCCGATATCAGTTATGCCAAAAGCGAGCTCGGCTGGAATCCGCAGGTGCAGCTGGATGAAGGGCTGACATACACGATCGCCTACTTTGATCGGTTGCTTGAAAGGGGCAAGAGCGCCGGCACTTGAGCTGGATAGCGTGGTGCAAGTCCCCCATAGCCGCCGGCTTGGGCGACCGCATCGGGTACGACGCGCGCGGCCTTCTTACGGGATCAGTTGATCTTGAAGGCCGAAAGCGGGTTCGGCTGCTGGGCTCGTCGGGCAGACCGGTCTCGTTGAGCTCGTTGTGCAGCAGCGATGCGCATCCCGGCGGCTTCGGGATGCGCATCGCAACCTTTACGGTCCGGCTGAGCGTTCTCCGTAGCGCAGCACTTGCACTTTCTCGATTGTGACGAGGCCGCTGCCCATCATTTGGTCGAGCACCGGCAGAAACGCACTGATCTTGTCGTTGTCGTCGACGATTTCGATGACAATAGGCAGATCCTCGGACAACTGCAGGATCTTTGCAGCGTGCAGGCGGCTCGAATACCGAATCCCATCGGCCCGCGCAGTACCGTGGCGCCGGCCAGATGCAGCTCCCGCGCTTTGAACAATGGCCTCGTGCAGCGACTTGCCTCCATGACGATCGTTTCGCCAAGAAAGATTCTGAGCAGTGTCGCGTCATGGAGTGTCTGCACCGTCAGCTTCCCTTGAGCTCATTCAGGCTGGATGTCAGCCAATATCCAAGCCACACGGCAAACAACCGGACATCCGGCTCAGTCAGCGCGGCGAAGATGCCGATGACGAACGAGCCGATGGCGTTGACCGTGATCGTTCTCCACGGGAACGTCTCACCAATCCGGTGTGCGATCAGACCCGAGCACCAGTAGCGGGCCATGCCGCCGAGCGCACTTCCCGCTGCAATCCACAAGTAGCTCATAACTGCTGGGCCTTCGTCTTCAACCGGCAGCTGCCACGCCGGAATGCCGAGACGCAAAAATAGCATCACGAACGCCCGCGTGCGACCCGCATTCCTGCGGTGCGGCCTGAACTTGCGCAGCCGCGGGTAACTCTCTATAACGGGGTGCACCGCTCGAACGGAAGATGCGCATGACCTGGCTGGGAGGCGAAGATCGTGTCGACACGTCGCCCCGCGTCGCCGACGAGGTCAAGTATACGACCTGCTACATGTGCGCCTGCCGTTGCGGCATCAAGGTGCATCTCAAAGACGGCGCCATCCGCTATATCGAAGGCAACCGCAACCATCCCGTCAATCGCGGCGTGCTCTGCGCCAAGGGTTCGGCGGGCATCATGCAGCAGTATTCGCCGGCGCGACTCAGCAAGCCGCTGAAGCGCGTCGGCCCACGCGGCGCAGGCGAGTTCGTCGAAATCGAATGGGAAGAGGCGCTGCAGACGGCCGTTGAGTGGCTGGGCGACATCCGGCATCGCGATCCACGGCGGCTGGCTTTTTTTACCGGCCGCGATCAAAGCCAGTCATTGACCGGCTTCTGGGCCAGCCAGTTCGGCACGCCCAATTATGCCGCGCACGGCGGCTTCTGCTCGGTGAACATGGCGGCGGCCGGCATGTACACGATCGGCGGCTCGTTCTGGGAATTCGGTGAGCCCGACTGGGAGCACACCCGCTATTTCATGATGTTCGGCGTGGCCGAAGATCACGACTCGAATCCGATCAAGATCGGACTCGGCAAGCTCAAAGGCCGCGGCGACGCGAAATTCGTTTCAATCAACCCGGTGCGCACCGGCTATTCGTCCATTGCCGATGAATGGATCGGCATCCGTCCCGGCACGGACGGGCTGCTCGTCATGGCACTCATCCACGAGCTTCTGGTCGCAGGCAAAATCGATGTCGACTACCTGCGGCGCTATACGAATGCAGGCTGGCTCGTGCGTCGCGAGTCGGGCGCGGAACAGGGTCTGTTCGCGCGTGATGTGAACGGTCAGCCTCTCGTCCGGGATCGTCATCGCGCAATTGTCTTGCCGGCGAGCGATTCAGACGTCGAACCGGCGCTCAACGGAGAATTTCCCCTGCCGCAGGGCGGCACCGGTGTGCCGGTCTTCGAGCTGCTCGCAAAGCGTTATCTGGACCAACAATACGCGCCCGAGGCGGTCGCCGAGCGTTGCGGCGTGCCCGCGGCAACCATCAAACGTGTTGCCGCGGAGCTTGCGCACGCAGCATTCGCGCAGCAGATCGTTCTCGACCTTCCGTGGACGGACACGGCGGGGCGCCGCCATGAACGCATGACGGGTCGTCCGGTATCGATGCACGCCATGCGCGGCATCTCCGCCCATTCGAACGGCTTTCACACCTGCCGCGCTATCCATCTGTTGCAGATGCTTCTCGGCAGCATCGACTGCCCGGGTGGATTCCGGTTCAAACCGCCCTACCCGCGTCCGCCGGCCGCGAAGCCTGCAGGCAAGCCCGGTCAGGTGGTGCCGGGTGAAGTGCTGCCGGGTCCACCCCTCGGTTACGTGTTGGGTCCGGAAGATCTGCTGGTCGAAGCCGACGGCAGCGCCTGTCGCATCGACCAGGCTTATTCCTGGGAGTTTCCGCTGGCGGCGCACGGCCTCATGCATCTGGTCATCGCCAATGCCTGGAAGGGCGAGCCTTATCCGATCGATACGCTGTTCCTGTACATGGCGAACATGGGCTGGAATTCGGCGATGAACACATCCGGCACGCTGCGCATGTTGACGGATCGCGATGAGAAGACCGGCGAGTACCGCATCCCGCGCATCATTTACTCGGATGCATTCTTCTCGGAGACGGTCGCTTACGCCGATCTGATCCTGCCGGATACGACCTACTTCGAGCGCTGGGACTGCATCAGTCTGCTCGACCGGCCGATCTCGAGCGCCGACGGTCCCGCGGACGCCATTCGCCAGCCGGTGTTCGCTCCCGATCGCGACGTGCGGCCGTTCCAGGACGTGCTGATCGACCTCGGCGCGCGGCTCGGGCTGCCTGCGTTCGTCAGCGACGATGGCAGGCCGCGCTTTCCGGGCGGCTATACCGACTATCTCGTGAATCACGAACGCGGTCCCGGCATCGGCCCATTGGCCGGCTGGCGCGATCCCGACGGGCGCAGTGCCGGCCGCGGTGCACCGAATCCGCATCAGCTCGAGCGCTATGTGGCGCATCAGTGTTACTGGCAGCATCTGTTGCCACCCGCACAGCGTTACTTCAAACACGCCAATGCCGAATATCTTGCGTACGCAACGGAAATGGGCTGGATCGGCGCGCCGGAACCCGTCGTGCTGCAGCTCTACAGCGAGCCGCTGCAACGGTTCCGGCTGGCGGCGCAGGGACACGGCGATATTCAGCCGCCGGACCTGCATCGCGCGCGCGTCGAGCGCTATTTCGATCCTCTGCCGTTCTGGTATCCGCCGTTCGAGGAAGATCACATCGATCGGCGGGCCTTTCCGCTGCACGCCATCACGCAGAGGCCGATGGCTATGTATCACTCCTGGGGTTCACAAAATGCCTGGCTGCGGCAGATCCACGGCTGGAACCGTCTGTACGTGCATCGCGCGACGGCGCGCGAGCTGGGGCTCCATGACGATGACTGGGTATGGGTGGAAAGCCACCACGGTCGCATCAAGGGTCAGATCAAAACGATGGATGGCTGCAACCGCAATACCGTGTGGACCTGGAACGCCATCGGCAAGCGTAAGCGGGCCTGGAATCTGGCCGAAGATGCGGAGGAAGCGAACAAGGCTTCCCTGCTGAATCATCTGATTTCCGAGCTGCTGCCGCCTCGCAGCGCTTACCGGTATGCGAACGCCGACCCGGTCACCGGACAGGCGGCCTGGTACGACCTGCGCGTGAGAATGACCAAAGCGGAGCCCGACGAGGCGGGGATCAGCGAGCCGCAGTTCGAAGC
>JACDCP010000121.1 GCA_013817465.1 Gammaproteobacteria bacterium
ATAACCTGCATCGGCGTCACTCGTCGCTCGGTCGAATATCACCCGTTACCTTCGAAAGGAGACAGACGAACAGCAAAGCGGCATAGTCGGAAGGTCGAAACCCGTCCACGAGAGCGGGTCAAGCCCAGTTCGAGCTGGTGGACGTGAAGCGCCTGCGTCATTTGGAGCAGGAAAACGGGAAGCTGAAGAAGTTGGTGGCGGAGCGGGACCTCGAGATCGAGGTGATGAAGGAAGTTGCCGCAAAAAAATGGTGAGCGCGTCCGCGAGGCGGCGGCAGGCGGCGTATGTAAGTAAACGCGGCTTGTCGATCCGGCGAGCGTGCGCGCTGCTGTCGGTGGCGAGATCCACTTTGGGATATGAGTCGCGGCTGACGGTGCGCGATGCCCCAGCGCGCAGTGGTTCAAGAATCGAATCGATGCGAAGATCCTGATTGCAGAGTTCCGGCGTGGGTACAACGAGATTCGACCGCACTCGAGCCTTGGGAAGCTCACTCCGGCAGAGTTCAAGCAGAAGGTGTCAACAACCCATCCGAGCGGGGCCATTTTCCAGGACACTGTGGTCCGATGAATGCCGGCAGGTCACCTGGAACATGGATAAACTCATAAAGTCTCCTGTATCAAAAGCAAGCGTTGTCAGGAAGATCGAGGTTGTTGATCTTCGATCTTCCCATCAGCTTGAGCAAGAAATTCCGGCAGGTTCTTAGAAGAGGATAAAGTAGCCCGGCCAGTACGCGGCTGCGAAAGATCCAGTGGTTGAGCCGGTTGAACATGCCGGAGCGGCTGCTCATCAGGGCCAACGCATGCATGGCGTCGGCGCCATAATAAACCTCATCGCCGACGATCAGCACCATGCCCTGATCGATATCGAGCCCGAGCTCCGTCACCCGGTCCATCCCCGGGCCGGGTTCGCGGGCGTCCACCAGAGCGAGGTCGCCGACCGTCTTTCGGATGCGAACCAGGCGGCTGTACCGATCGCAGAACGGGCATTGCTGGTCGTAGATCAGTTGGATCGGCCGATCGCTCACGGTTCAAGCCCGCTGTACGCCAACACGGTCAAGGAAATGAGCTCCGTCGGACCGAGCCTCAACGAAGCGACACTCGGCACAGAGTCTGTTGGACACCCGAGACTGTCAAGCCCGCCCCTTTGGGGGGAGTGCGCAAGTTGGCTGACTGGGTTTTGCCCTCCTTGGCATCGATTCCGATATCCGAAATTGTGCCCTCAATCACAGTCGGCAGCTGCACGGGCAGGATAATTCGTTGTGGCGTTTCGCGCCTGTTCCGGTTGCAAAAGCGGAGATCTGAAAAGCATGCACGAACGCGACTCGTTCTTCCGTTCTATACGTCGTCTCGCGGGATTTGCGGGCATCCTGCTGGCTGCCGCGGGATGTGCAACGGCCGAGCTTGATCCGTTGCCGGAAAATTTCGCGATGTCCGATCTCGAGTGGGATGAGCGCGCAATCTGGGACATTTCCGCGGATTTTGAACGTCTGGTCGCCCAGAGCGACGCGCTCTACGATGCCCCGGACCTGCAGAAATATGTACGAGGCGTGGCGAGCCGGCTGCTCGAATCCCAGTATTTCCACGGTGTGCCGGACGTGCGCACTTATGTGCTCGGCAGCTCCGACCCGAATGCTTTCGTGCTGGCGAACGGTGCGTTGTACATCACCACCGGCTTGCTAGCCCGCCTGGACGATGAAGCACAGCTCGCCACGGTGCTCGGCCATGAATTCACTCATTATCTGTACCGCCATTATGCGCGAGAGCGACGCGCGGCCGAGCAGGCTACCGCCGAGGCGGCATTGAGCACTCTGTTTACACTCGGCTTCGCCGCCTCCGCCAGTGAAAAGCACAGGCTGGCGGAAATCGGCAGCTATTCGCAATCCCAGGAGCTGGAGGCGGATGAGTACGGCCTCGTATTAATGATTGCCGCCGGATATGACGCGCGCAATGTGCATCGCCTGTTCGAGCATCTGCGAGACGAGAGCGAGGATACGGCCGACCCGGAAACGACGAAGTATGCATCCCATCCGCAATTGTCGGCGCGGATTGCGCACTATCGCAGTCTGCTGGCGTCGCAATCGACGTCTTTCGGGCAGGAGACTGCGGGCACGCTGAACCGGGACGAGTACGAAATGGCGATCGATGGGCTGCTGCTGGACAACGCAGCCGTGGATATCGATGGCAAACGCTTCGAGCGCGCTGCAAATGCAATCGAGAGACATCTGCAGCGGCATCCCGACAGTGCTCGCGCCTGGTTCCTGCGGGGTCAGATCGCCCGGCTGGACGACGCCGCGGCCGACCCGCTGAGCGCCTACCGCCATGCCGCCGAACTGCCCGATCCGCCTTCCGAGGTGTTCAAGGAGATCGGCCTGCTCCATCGCGAGCGCGGCGAACAACAGCTCGCTGCGGAAGCGTTGCAGATCTATTTGCGCAGGGAGCCCGATGCACCCGACGCTCCGATACTGCGCGGCTTCATCGGCGAGCCGAATTGACGGCCGCCAAAATTGATCGGGGGATCGGAATGCGCATCCGGAGCATGACTGCATTGCTTGGCATGCTGGCCTGGAGCCACGCAGTCTGGGCACAGACGGAAATCGAGAGTCCGTTCGTTGTCGACCGGGACAAAGTTCTGGAAAGCACCCATGTCATTGCCATCGCTTCCGTTCTGACCGACCCGCAGATTGATCGCGATGACAGCGCGGATCAGTATGCCGCGCTCGTTGCCGAGCAGCTCCGGCAGTCCGGCTACACGGTCATACCTTCGGAGGCATACACGGAAATTCTCGATATGATGATCGACCAGGCGGGCGGCATCTACGATCCGGTCACGGGAAAGCGGGATGACGAAAAGCACAGCCTAGTCACGAAGCTCGCAAAGCGTGAGTTCCGGCTGCAGCACGATTTCGATGCGATTCTGCGCCCCGCCATCCTCAAGCACGCAGTTCGATATTCCGGCGGAGAGGCGTCCTGGCGCGGGATAACAGAGGCGGGATCGAAGAACTCCGCCGCAGGAAGATTCTGGCTCGGCCCCGGCGCGGGATTCCTCGACGCCCTGTCGTTCATCGCCCGGCTGGAGGATCCGGACGGCGAGCTCTGGTACGCGAGCGCCGGCGGTATCGGACTGCTGCAACTCTACGACGGAACCAGCAAGGTCGTTGTGCCCGTCGACGAATTGCTCGGCGATACCGCTCGCGGCGCCCGAGCTGTGCGCATAGCGCTCGGCGACCTTCTCGACGCGAAAGCAGATTCCGGCGATCTCGCGTCGAACGGGCAAAATGCGCCAGGGGCGATCCAAACGTCTGCCGGCTTTCGGGAGGACAAGTGATGCGCTGCCCGCAGATCGGGGTGCTGCTCGTCCTGCTGAGCGCCGCGCTTCAGGCAAAGGCCGGGGTTTTCGATTCGCCATGGCGTGACGGCATGGATCGCGAGCGGTTCATGGAGGAAGTCACGGTCATCGCGTTGGCGCCGGCCGCTTTTCCGGAGAGAATCGGCGATGAGCAGGCCGCGCAGCGATTCGAGCGACTCCTTGCCGAAGCGCTGACCGAGGCGGGCCTGAACACGGTCGCATCCGATGTCTATCATCGGTTGTGGCAGGACAAGGCCGTGGAGATCGGCGGCTACTACGACACGCGCGATGGCAGCGTTATCGAAGACAAACATGCGACCGTGCAACAACATACGCTGTCGAGCCTGCAGGCCGGACATGACGTCGATGCCGTTCTTTATTCGAAAGTGGAGATCGTCGAAGCGCCGTTCATTCAGAGCGTTGCGAAATGGGATTTCGTGCGAGAACGCATCACCGGAAACGTTTCGGCGCGTGAGCATCGGGGCTCGGACGGATGGGTGGGCAAGTTGCCGGCGTTAACGCTGTTGGTGGAAATCCGCAAGCTCGACCAGGGTGTGGTGTACGAGGGCAGGGGCGGCATCGAGCTCGCCAGCCGCTACCGTATGGACGAGTTCCGGACTGTGCCGCTCGATGAGCTGCTCAAGGCACCGGAAAAAGACGGGCTGGCCGTGCACCTGGGGACACGCTGGATCACGATGGAAGGGCGCGCGCTGCGCGCCGATATCATGATCAAGAGCAAAATGCGCGCACGCAAGTAACACGCGCCCCGGCAGGTGAGCTACGTCGACGAGCACCTGGCTTACCCCGCTGCGCTCAGCGATGTGGGTTTATCTGAGGCACCGCAGTCAGGACCGATTCAACGGATTCAGATCCCGGATGAAGGGTTCGAGTTGGTGTTGTGGAAAGAAACCTGAAATTCCGTGCCAGACTTGCGAGCGATAGTATCAACTGTGCCGCCCATCGCCCTTGTTAGCTGATCCACGAGCGCCAGGCCGATGCCGGTGCCGGCAGTTTCATGCCTGGCCGCATTCGCTGCTCGATAGAACAGTTTGAAGATGCGCCGCATCTCATGCTTCGGAATTCCCGGACCGTAGTCGCGCACGCTGAACACGACTGCGCGCTTTCCGTGCAACCGGCTGGCGATCTCGATCGCTTTCCTTTCAGCGTTGGCCGAGAACTTGATGGCATTGTCGACCAGGTTGATGATGATTTGCACGAAGCAATCCGTATCCAGCTCGACGGTCGCATTCTCCGCGCCAGGGTCCCGACCGAAGGTCAATGCAAACCCCGCCTGCTCGACCTGTGACTCGATCTTGCTCCGCAGCAGGTCCATGACCTCCGCTACAATCACCGGCCGCATATTCATCTGCGGATCGCTCCGCGTCAGGCGTGCGAGCTGCAATACATTCGAGATCAGCCGCGACAGCCGCTCGCTCTCGTCATAGATGTACTCGTAGTAGGCCTGCTTCTTCCCGGCATCGGCCCAGCCCTTCTTGAGCATTTCGCCGTACATGCGGATCGAGGTCAGCGGCGTCTTGAGCTCGTGGCTGACGGCGGACACGAAGTCCTGTTGCTGCCGCGTTAGCCGGATCTGCGCGAGACCGGTGCGATACAGCGCATAGAACCCCGCTGAGAACACCAGCGTCAGAATCAGCGTAATCCAGCCGAGCATGCGGCCGCCCGGGCCGGCCGGCAATTCATTGGCGTTGAAGGTTAGCGCCAGGCTGTCGAGCGGCGCGGCCAGGCGGGTCTGGTAGAGCAGGGCGCCGTTCAGGTCGCTCCGGCTGTTAGGGTAGGCGTTCGCGGGTGCGCCGCCGAAGGCATTCAGCATCTCACCGCCGTAGGCGACGATCAGATCGCTCGTGCGTGAGAGCGCGCTGGTCTCGAAGGCCACACCGATCAGGTCCTCGAGGAACGGTTGCTGGTCGATGATGGCGCCCTGGATGAAGCGCTGACCATCGCGCCAGGCCGTCCGGTAGAGCACGAAGTGGCCGCTATCCAGCAGGCTGAACTCGAACGGGTCGATCTCGCTTTCGAACGTCGTGATGGTGACCGACGTCGGAGCTCCAGCGTTGCTCGCCGATTCTGCGAGTTGATCGGTTCGTACAGGCTCGGCGACTGCAGTCTGTTCCTTTCGCTTGGTCCGCGCGATTGTCGGCCCGGCCGGCGTAATGGTGCGTTGCATGCTGGCCGTTCCCGAGGCTGCGCGCTGCGCTTCGGACGTCAATCCAACCCTCGAATCGGAGGCAAGAGTATCTTCGGAGCGATCGTCAGCGGTTTGCTCCGCGATGGCGCGGTCGAAGTATTCGGAGCCCGTTGGCGCGCCGCGGCTCGCGGCTGCTTCGTGTTCGGCCGAGTCCGCCAGCGCGCTCGACAATTGCTGATCCGCGTCGTCCTCATCTTTCATCGCCACAGGTGTGATATCGCGTTCTGCGGGCCCGCTCTTGACGAGCTTATTTTCGCTCAGCACCTCGCGAATCTGTCGCTCGAGCGCGAGGCGCGCCTGGTGCTCGTCTACGGAGATCCCGTAGGTCTTCGGCACAATGCCCTCGGGCGGCAGGAGCGGTGTGCTGAAACGGCCCTCGGCGTCGACCTGGAAGTAGCCGACGAGGCCCGGCAGCGTGGCTTCGACCGGAAAACCCGACAGCGGCGAGCGCTGCAGGAAATTGGCGCTCGGGTCGCCCTCGACGACGAGAAACCGGTAGTCGGCGAACGAGTGCGCCTCGGCCGCGTCGATCAGTTTGATCTGCCGCGCGTCGATGCGCGCGGCGAGGTCTTCGGCGAGGAGGCGCTGCTGATGAAAAGCTTCCCACTTGAGCTGGCTCCGGGCCTGCCAGATCAGCACCGCGGTGGGGACGGCGAGTGCGAGGAAGAAGAGCGCCAGCACGAGCTTGAGGCCGCGCTCGTCCAGGCTCGAGCCGAGCTTCGCGCCGAGCACCTCAAGCCTCCGTGAGCAGCCGGTAGCCGGCGCCGCGTACGGTGACGAGATGCTCAGGCGCCTTCGGATCAGCCTCGATTTTGCGCCGCAGCTTGGCGATGTGGATGTCGACGGTGCGGGTCTCGATATCGAGATGCCGCGCATAACCCCAAATTCTGGCAAGCAATTCTTCTCGAGGCACCGGGCGACTCGAGTTCGCGGCAAGGTACTGCAAAACGTCCATCTCGCGGCGGGTGAACGTCAGGGCCTCGCCGTCGCGCAAACCGCTCAGGTTCTGCGTGTCGATCTCGATGCCGCCGGGCAGGCGGATATGGCTCGCAAACTCGAGGCCGACGCGCGAGCGGCGCAGCACGGCTTCGACGCGCAGAACGAGCTGTGCGACCGAGAACGGCTTGGCGACGTAGTCGTCGGCGCCGAGCTTCAGTCCCTGAATAATGTCTTCGTCGCGAGTCTTCGCAGTCAGCATGATGACCGGCTGCTCGCGGTCGCGCTTTCTGATTTCGTCGCAGATCTCGAAGCCGTTCATGCCCGGCAGCATGACGTCGAGCAGGATCAGATCGAACTGTCCGCTCAATGCCTTCTGGAGTCCCGCCTTGCCGTCGCCTGTGGCCTCGACGTCGTAGCCGTGATAGACGAATACGTCGGTGAGACCCGTGCGGATGGCGGGCTCGTCTTCGACGATGAGTAGCTTGATCTTGCGCTGCATGACGAAGCTCAGGCTAGCAGTTCGGCTCGGCCCGGCGCATACCGGCAACGTAAATTCTTTGTAAATCGCGGCTCGCAGCTTTTACCGGCGCGTGTCTCAAACCCGGCGATCCGTCCCCCTATGCTGGCGCCCATCGAAATTCACGGGCATTGCACAGAAGGACGACCGATGGCACTCATCACGCGCATATCGAAACTGTTCACGGCGGATTTCCACGCCGTGCTCGACCGCATCGAGGAGCCGGAAGCCCTGCTCAGGCAGGCGATCCGCGACATGGAGGAGGAGATCGCGCGCGCCGAGCAGCAGGTGAAGTGGCTCGCGCACGAGCATGGGCAGCTCGAGACGCGCAGGCAGGAGATCGAGGGCGCGTTGCGCAACGTCGAAGAGGAACTCGATGTGTGCTTCGCGGCCGGCAAAGAGGACCTGGCGCGCAGCTCGATCCGGCGACGGCTAGAGGCCGAACGCCGCGTGAAGGAGCTCACACGTCGAATTGCAGCCGCGGAGAAGGCGCTCTCCGAGCAGCGCGCGACGCTCGAGGAGAACCGCCACTATCTCGCCGGCATGCGGCAGAAGGCCGAAATTCTGGTCGAGGACGAAGCGATCCGGGCGAGCGGACCGGATGAGCGCTTTGTCGCTTCCGGCGAGGCGGTCAGCGACGACGAAGTTGAAGTGGCATACCTCCGTGAGCGGCAGCGGAGGGCGGCGTCATGAAAAAGACAGGAGGCTTCGATCAATTCAGGTTTCGCCTTTTTAGCGAAAGCAGGGATCCAGTGCCTTCAAGAATCTGGGCACCGGCTTCCGCCGGTGCGACGAATCATTCCTCGAGTTTTTCTGGCGGCGTGCTCATGGCGTTTGCGCTCGGGCTTGCGGGCAGCGTCGCGTTCGGCGTGCTGTCTGTTGCGCTCGGCACGGCCGTCGCGCTCAAAACCGTGATTGCCGGGCTCGGGTTCGCCTACGTGCTCTATTTGTTCTCACGCAGCCGCGAGCGCATCGGGCGCGTGACGCTGGTCGCGATTTGGGGTGTGGCGACTGCGGCGAGCTGGCACTTCGCGCCGTCGCTGTTGCTTTTTTTCGCGGTGCAGGTCGGGCTCGTTTGGCTCGTGCGCTCACTCTACTTCTACTCCGGCGCACTGCCATCGCTCATGGATTTGGCCTTGAGCGCGTTCAGCGCGGCGGCCGCGATCTGGGCCGCGAACCGCTCCGGCAGCTCTTTTCTCGCTATCTGGTGCTTCTTCCTGGTGCAGGCGCTCGCCGCAGCGATTCCGCCGCGCATTCGTGGCCGGGGCGAGGCCCCGTCGACGACCACATTTGAAAGCGACGCCTTTCAACGCGCGCAGCGCATGGCCGAGGCGGCCGTCGGCCGGCTCGCGGCGCGGCGCTGAACGACTTAACGGCCGGACGAATCCGGCCCTGCAAGAGAAATGAATCCGTTTTGGTTCTAAGCAAAGAGGACATCATCATGAAAACCAAAATCCTGGGACTGGCCCTGGTCGCCCTGACGCTGGCGACGGTCGTCTTCTATCCCTACACGAAAGGCAGCAGCGCAATCATCGACAAGGTGACGCTGATCAAGCAGTCCACGCTCACGCAGGCTATCGGCGCACCCACAGTCGAGGTCGTATTCGTGCTCGACACCACCAGCAGCATGGACGGCCTGATACACGCGGCGAAGGAAAAGATCTGGTCGATTGCGACGACCATGGCTTCGGCGCAGCCCGCCCCTGTGATTCGCATGGGGCTCGTCGGATATCGCGATCGCGACGATCAGTACGTCACCCGCACCGTCGATCTGTCCAAGGATCTCGACTCTGTGTATGCGGCCTTGATGGATTTTCAGACGGGAGGCGGCGGGGACACGCCAGAGAGCGTCAACGAGGCGCTTCATGCGGCCATCCACGACATCTCCTGGAGCCAGGATCCGCAAGCCTATAAGGTCGTGTTCCTGGTCGGCGATGCGCCGCCGCACATGGACTATCAGGACGACGTCCCGTATCCGCAGACGCTGGCCGATGCCAGCCAAGCCGGCATCGTCGTCAACACGATCCAGTGCGGGCAATGGGGCGAAACTATCGAGCCCTGGCAGCACATCGCGCAGCTCGGCAAGGGGCGCTTCTTTCAGGTCGGGCAGGCGGGCAGTGCCGTGGCGATTGCCACACCGTTCGACCGCGAGC
>JACDCP010000315.1 GCA_013817465.1 Gammaproteobacteria bacterium
GGAATATCGGGGGATTTGAGCACGAGGAATCCCGCGTGCTGCACATTGGCGCGATGCACCTGACCGACGCGGCCGAGCGCACCGATGACTTTCTCGCCAACGGCCATGCTGGCGCTCACCGAGGCCATCTGCGAGAGATCGAGCAAAACGGAGGCGAGCACGTCATCCTTGTCGGACAGCGAGACACCGCCGACGAGATCGGACGCGTTCTCCCGCGCGGCCAGCCAGCGTGCCGCCTCGTCACTGGCTCCGCGCTCGGAGAGCACGTAGACGGACGAGCCACGCGGCGCCCTGTTGGGAACCGCGTCAGCATGCACCGATACGAACAGATCGGCACGCGCCGCCCGAGCCTTTTCCATGCGCTCGCGCAGGCTCAGGAAGTAATCACCCTCGCGCGTCAGATACGCGCCGAAGCCGGGCTGCGCATCGATCTGCCGGGCCAGCTCGCGCGAAATGGCGAGCACCACGTCCTTTTCGCGTGTGCCGAGCTTGCCGAGTGCGCCCGGATCTTCTCCGCCGTGGCCGGCATCTATGGCAACCACGATATCGCGTCCGCGCGCCGGCGTTGCAGTCGGCTGCATGGGCACGGCCAGGGTAGCGGTCTCGAGGTCGATCACCAGACGATGTCCATACTGCGCGTTCGGCGCGAGCAGGAAGCTCTTCGGGCGTGCCGCACGCTCGAGATCGAGCACCACGCGCAGGTCGCCGTTCGGGCGCGGGGCACTGCGGATGCGCCGCACGACGCCTTCGCCTGCAGGCAGCCGTTCGAGGTCGAGACTGGCCGCGCGCACGTCGATGACGACGCGCTCGGGATTGCTCAGCGTGAACAGCCGGTGCGACGCCGGGCGGTCGGTATCGAGCACGATGCGGGTGCGCTCGGGCGCAGCCCAGAGCCGCATGTCGTCGACGTGCACGGCTGCCTCGGCTGCCGTGCCGGCCAGACACGCCAGCAGGCTCAAGAAGAATCGGAACATCGGACCCCCGTCACGCAAGGCTCTATCTAAACCCAAAGCCTGAGGGTTTGCAATATTCAGTTCTAAATTATAGAGATACGGAAGATAGCTACAAATAGCCTGATATTTATACAGGCAGGCGCGCGGAAAGCCTCGAGCCCAGTGGCGTGCGCGCCTGCCAGTCCACGCGACGCAGCAGACCCAGGGGCTCCAGGTCGACCAGCAAGTCCGCCTGTGCGGTGAGCCGCGGCGCCCTTTCGGGCCATTCGACGAGACAGATATCGCGCCCGTTCAGCAGATCCGCAAATCCCAGATCTTCAAGCTCGGCGGGATCGTTCAGCCGATAGAGATCGACGTGCTGCACGGTTGTCGCGGCAAGCGGATATCCTTCGATGAGCGTAAAGCTCGGGCTGCGCACCGTGCCCGTGACGCCGAGCGCGCCGAGCAACGCGCGGATGAGCGTGGTCTTGCCGGCGCCGAGCGGCCCGCGAAACAAAAGCAGGCACGCAGGCCAGTGCTGCGCCTCTATGCCTTCGGCGAGCGCCACGCCGATCGCTTGCGTCGCCGCCAGATCGGTAATGATCATCCGGGATTGACCCGCCGGCGTATGTGCCGGAACAGATCGCCCGCCAGCATGCCGCGCTCGCCGGCCGCAGCTGCATCGTCGCCTGCCAGCGCATGCGCAAGCACACCGGCGCGCGCCGCTTCGAGGAGCGGCCGGCCGCAGGCGGCCAGGCCGGCAATCACGCCTGTCAGTACGTCGCCCATGCCCGGCGCAGCCATACCCGCATTGCCGCGATCGCAAACGGCGACGGCCCCGTTTTCGCCGGCGATCAGCGTGCCCGCGCCCTTGAGCACGGCAATGCCGCCGTATCGGTCTGCCAGCTCGCGCACCGCGTCGAGGCGACCGGCCTGCACATCAGCCGCGGACATCCCGAGCAGGCGGCCAGCCTCGCCGGGGTGAGGCGTCAATACCCAGCTCGAACGCCTGACCGGCGCTTCGGCGAGCAAATTCAGCGCATCGGCATCGACCACGAGCGGCCGCGTGCTCGCAAGCGCCGTCTGCCAGAGCGATCGCCCCCAGTCCTGCGTGCCGAGCCCGGGACCGATCACCACGATGTCCGCGCGCTCGAGCAATTCGCCGAGTTGCGCCGCTTTTTCGATGCCGCGCGCCATGAGCTCCGGCCGCGTTGCCGTCACAGTCCGGGCGTTGTCTGGCTCGGTCGCCACCGTGACGAGGCCCGCGCCGGCGCGCAGCGTGGCTTCGGCCGTCAGGCGGATTGCACCGCCCATCCCGGCGCCGCCGCCGATCACCAGCGCGTGACCCTGCTCGCCTTTATGCGTGCCGCGGCGCCGGGGTCGCAGCGTTTCGCTCAGGCAGGCCGGCGTGAGGCGTTCGAGAGCGCCTGTGAGGCGCGCATGAATGACGGGCGGCACGCCGAGATCATCGAACAAGAGCTCGCCCACGCAATCGGGACCCGCGCCCAGAAAGCAGCCGAGCTTGAGACCGATAAAGCTCAGTGTCATGTCGGCACGAACGGCGGCGCCCAGCTCGGCTCCGGTGTCTGCATGCAGCCCGCTGGGCAGGTCTAGCGCGAAAACCGGCAGCCGCGCACCATTGATGCAGTCGACGGCGGCACGATATTCGCCCTCGAGTGGTCGCTCGAGCCCGGTGCCGAGCAGGCCGTCGACGACCAGGTGTCGTCCCCCGAGCAATGCTGCCTGCCACGGCGCGCATTCGCCACCGGTCGCTGCGAACTCAGCGTATGCTCGTGCGGCTTCGCCGCGCAAGCGATCGGGGTGGGCGAGCGCGGCGACCGATACCAC
>JACDCP010000122.1 GCA_013817465.1 Gammaproteobacteria bacterium
ATACCGGACTACGCCACCTATGCCAATAACCATATTTACGACGTTGCCATCCCCGGCTGCGACGCAGAAGGGGCGCGTGTCTTCGTCGGCCAGCGGCGGGAGGGATTTGTTTTCAATTTAGGCGAGGTATTCGATCTGTTCAATACGGATCCGCTCGGACCTCGCGACGGCGAGTTGAATATCCTGGACGATAAGAATGTCACGTCTATCGCACTGGAGATACCAATCGAATGCCTGACGGCGGATGATGACCCGGTGATCGGCGGCTGGACGACGGCCCGCCGGGGCGCCAACGTGCCGCGCGCGCAGGTCTCGCGCCTGGGTAGCCCGCTGGTCAACGAAGTGGTGATCGGCCTCGACCGGAAGGATGCGTTCAATGCGAGCCGCCCGATAGCCGATCTGACCCACTTCGCGAGCTTCGTCACGAATCCGACTCTGCCTGTCCTGATCGAGGCGCTGTTTGGCGTAACGCCGCCGGCAACGCCCCGGATAGATCTCGTGCAGGCCTTCGTGACCGGCATCCCCGGATTGACTGAGCCCGCTGCAATTGCGGCAGGCGGCGGACGCGGGGGCGAGATGCTGCGTCTCAACACGGCATTCCCCGAGACGCCGACACCGCGGGCGGAGCAGGAGGATCTGGGTTTTCTCGCCTGCGACCTGGGCGGGTTCCCGAACGGCCGGCGGCCGATCGATGACGTGATTGACATCGAGCTGACCGTCGTCGAGGGTGCGATCACTGCGGAGAATCCCAATGCGCTGCAGACTTGCGATCTGAGCGGAGATGCCCCGGCGGTCGTCAACGAAGGCGCTGTCGTGACCGATGGCGCGCGGCCGAATCCTGACGATTATCTGGCGGTGTTTCCGTATCTGAATACGCCGCTGCCCGGTTCGCCATCCAACTGAGGGAGCTGTAGAAGCGCGGCTACCACCGTGTAGCCGGACATCGCATCAGCAGGCTCGTTTGCACAAAGGGGCGCTACGGCGCCCCTTTGTCTCTATCGACCGGTTGCTGCGCCGGGCGCCAGCACGCGCAGGGCCCGGGGGCGCAGCGAAAGGCGCACCGGGCCGACAGGGGCACCGACGGACGCTTGATCTTGCCGAGCCCGTGGCGGCCCACGGCCCAGATGTCACTGTCGATGTGCGCGGCTGAGCCGTCCCACTCGAGCTCCACGCGCGTAACGCGCGTCACATCGAAGTGCTCCGCTGCTTCGGTCGCCTCGACTTCGCCTTGTAAAAGCTTTGCAAGTATCTTTCGACCTTTTTCGGTTACCCGAACGACGTCCAGCTTTCCGTCGCCCGGACTTGCGCCGGGCGCGAGCTCCAGCCACGGTCCGACCGAGCCGATGTTCAGGATTTCAATGAGAAGAAAATCGCCCTCGACGGTCTCTTCATCTAGCAAGAGCCGCCACGTCGCCGGCTTGTAGCTCTTCAACAACTGAGCGAACAGCCCCCGGTGATGGGCGATCTTCGCATAGCGATCCGCGAATTCGCGGCCTTTGGCCTCGGCCTTGAGAAACGGGATGATCTGCGGAAGCATGCCGAAACCGACGCCTTCGAAAAAGTCTTCTGTGCCCCACGGCCCTTCCGCCAGACCCGCATCGAAGGCGCGTTCACGCAGCGTAACCATACGCGAGATGGTCTCCAGCGCGCCAGTGACGATGCCGAGATGCGTGGCTATATTGTTGGCCGTCCCGCACGGCAGGATCATGAGCTGCCGGCCGCTTCCCGCCAGACATTTCGCCACGGCGCGCACGGTGCCATCGCCGCCGGCCACGGCGACGAGTTCCGCGGCATCCTCGAGCGCCTGCTCGCAGGATTCTTCTTTCGTGGAATGATAAGCGGCCTCGTGGCCTTGTGCCGCGAAGGCTTCGACGAGCTGCTTCGGAGGGACGTCTTCCTGGCCCGCGCCGGGATTGTGTAGCAGGACGATGTGCATGGGGATCTGCTCTGTATGATCGCATCCGGCGGAGTTATCTTCCCCCGAAATGACGGTACATCCCTGTAGCCGGTTGAACCGCGACCGGATACCTTAGGCGTCCGATACTACAGGCTCGTGACCGCGAAGGGAGTGAAAGCGCATGCGTATCCTGGTTGCCAACGACGACGGCATCTACAGCCCCGGCATTCTCGCGCTGGCCGAGGCGGCACAGACCTTCGGCGAGGTCCGCATCGTCGCGCCCGACGTCGAGCAATCGTCCATGGGCCATGCGATCACGCACGCGCGCCCTCTCACTTACCGGCGCACGCAGATCGGCGATTTCGAGGCCTGGCGCGTCAACGGCACGCCGGCCGATTGCGTCGCGCTTGGTGCCTACCAGTGGAAGGACGTGGATGTCGTGTTGTCCGGCATCAATCTGGGGCCGAACCTCGGCAATTCCATCTGGCACTCGGGGACGCTCGCCGCCGCGAAACAGGCGGCTTTACTCGGCATGCAGGGTATCGCCTTCAGCACGCCGGCCGCGGATGCCAAACCGGAGTTCGACGTTCTGCAACCGTTCGTCGCGCGCGTGCTGACGATGTTGCTCGGCGATCGCGCGTTACCGCTCGTCAATGTGAATCTGCCGGATCGGCCGCGCGGACTCAGGTGGACCTGGCAGTCAGTGCGGCATTATGACGGCGCGGTCGTACCGGGCGAGCATCCGCAGGGTCGCGAGCACTTCTGGTTCATCGTGAAGCCCATCGAGGAGGTCGAGGAGGGCAGCGACCGCTGGGCCGTGCAGAACGGGTATGTGTCCATGACACCCTTGCGTCTGGACCTTACGAGCGAGGAAGCGTTGGCCGAGGCCCGCCTCAGGCATCGCGAGCCCCCGGACGAGAGCGACTAGAAAATGGGGACATTGCTGGTTTTCCCTGATCGGGAAATGGGGACATTCCTGATTTTCTGAATCCTTCCGAAAATCAACGAGCGAACACCAGGGAAAATCAGGAATGTCCCCATTCCTACTGCGGGCGGACGATACGCGCGTTTGCGCGCCCTTCGCGGGCCAGCCGCTCGAGCTCGACGATGAAGGGCTCGAGTCCCTGGCGGTCGATGGCTTCGCCGATGACGCGGCGCTGGCTCTGCACGTAGGAGACGCCCTCGACGAGGACGTCGTAAACCTTCCATTCGCCGCCGGCGAGCCGCAGCTTGTAGTCGACGGGGACGCGCGTATCGGCGTCGAGAATAACCTCGGTGCGCACACGCGCCAGACGTTGATCGGGATCAGTGCGCTGCGGCAGCACCCGTACCCGGTCTTCGTCGTAGTAAATGAGCCCCCGGGCGTAGCTGAGCAGCAGGAGCTGATAGAACGCGTCGATGAAACGATCGCGCTGCTCGGGCGTCGCCCGGCGGGAGTACCGCCCGAGCATCAGTCGCGCCGCGAAGCTGGTATCGAAGCGCGGCAGGAAGATGTCATTGGCAATCTGATAAAGCGCTTCGGGGTCGTTGCGAAGCGCCTCGCGCTGGCCGTCGAGCGCCGCCACCAGCTCGTCGGCAGTCTGCTGGATCACCGCGGTGGGCGCCGGCGTGGCTGCCGTCGCCGGTCCGCTGCAGAGCAGCAATACGATGAAAACCAGAAATAGGCGCTTGTTCATAAGTCTGACCGCTCCGCGGGCCCGTTTGTCTGCCAAACATCTTCGCGAGCCCGCCGATCCAGCTACCTTGGCATCATGCTTGCATTACTGCAAGCGTCGGGCAGAGCAACGCCCGCTGGCGCAGGGAACGTCCTGCGTGCCACTTCAACTCAATTCAAGGAGGAATTCATGCCGACCAATCCACAGCTTCTATCGGCCACTACGCTGATCGGCGACGAAGTACGCAATCTTCAGGATGAGGACCTCGGCAAGATCGAGGACTTCATGATCGACACCAATGACGGCCGCGTCGCCTACGCGGTGCTGTCGTTCGGCGGCTTCATGGGCATGGGCGACAAGTTGTTCGCCGTGCCGATGGATGCGCTTGAGCTGGACACGGAAGACAAGTGCTTCGTGTTGGATAAGTCCAAAGACACGCTCAAGGATGCGCCGGGCTTCGACAAGAGCAATTGGCCAGACACTGCCAGCTCTGCGTGGCGCGAATCGATTCACTCGTACTACGGCGTCGAGCACCGCATCCAGTAAGTCCCGGTCAACTCGTCGGAAGCGTTGCGGTCGGCCGCTTGGGCGTGCCGGCCGCTACTTTCATATCGGCACTGAATTGATCGAGCATGAGTACGTGCGGCTGAGGCCGCGCGGTTGCCTCTCCAGGTTATAGGAGTACAAGCATGGAACGCACTCGAGAACCGACCGCGCAGCAAGGCGGACATGAACCCGGCGGCGGCCGGAGCAGCAGCGCTCGAAGAGCGGGCGAACAAGCTGAAAGTTTCGCCACCGACGCGCGCGAGAAAGGGCGCAAGGTCCTGGAGGACCGGACACGCAAAGCCGGTGGCGGGTTGGCCGATGCGGCCGAAATTTTCGATGACGCGGCGGAGGAGCTGGAAGCGAAAGACAGGACTTCGCTGGCCGGGTTCGCGCGCCGGACGGCGGATCGGCTGTCCAGTGCTGCCGAACGCCTGCAGCACGGGGACATAGACGCGATGATCGGTGAAGTACGCGACGTCGCCCGGCAGAACCCCGCCCTTTTTCTGGCCGGAGCTGCGTTCGCGGGATTCGTTTTTACCCGGTTCGCAAAGGCCTCCGCATCGGATATCGAGGAATTCAAGGCGGGATTCCAGGGAGACGGTCATGGCGCATAACGATATCGGCACAGCAAGACGCGACGGCGGCACGACAGCGGACTTCATGGACCAGCCGCAATTCAAGGAGGACCAGCCAGTCGGCACGCTGCTATCGACATTTGCCCACGAGTTATCGACGCTGGTACGGCAGGAAGCGCAACTCGTCAAGGCGGACCTGCGTGAGTCGGCCACCGACTTCAAATCCGGCCTGGGAGAGTTGGCCGGCGGCGCCATCATTGCGTTCGCGGGCTGCCTCGTGCTGCTCATGGCCGCTGTGTACGGGCTGGCTCTCGAGCTGCCGTTGTGGTTGTCGGCGCTCATCGTCGGCGGTGCCGCGCTGCTGATCGGCCTCATCGTGCTGTCGCGTGCGCGGAAGAACCTCGCGTCCCGGAATCTAACGCCGGATCACGCCGTGCATTCCCTCAGAAAGGATGCACAAATTGCCAAGAGGAACCTGACATGAATAGTTCGGTCAAGGACGCGAGGCAGATCGAGCGCGAAGCGGACCAGACGCGCGAGGCCATGGCGGAGACACTGGATGCCCTGCAACGAAAGCTGTCACCCGGGGAGTTGCTCGACCGGGGTCTGGGCTATATGCGTGAGCACGGCGGAGAATTCGCCGCCCATCTCGGTAACGACGTCAAGGGTAATCCGTTGCCGACCTTGCTGATCGGAGTAGGGCTCGCGTGGATGATGGCCAGTGGCCGGCGTCCCGATGCACCGATACGCTACGGATCCGATCTCAGGCCGGACGCGCGCGGCTCGCTCGCGCCAGGAAACGGCCAGCCGCAAGGCAAAGGCATGAAGCAGGCTGTACATTCCGCTGCCGAATCGGTTCAGGACAGGGCGCAGGCCGTCGGAAACTTCGCTTCGGAACATTACGCCGAGGCGCGGGCGGGCTTCAGCCATATGCTCGAGGAGCAACCGCTGCTCCTGGGCGGGCTCGCCTTCGCGGTCGGTGCCGCGTTGGGCGCCGCTGCGCCGGGAACACGGAAGGAAGAGGAAGCGGTCAACAAGTTGCGCCGAAACGGCAGCGAGGCCACCGACGACTTCCGCCGCCGCGCAGGTAGCGATGAATTGCAGTCCCTGGGGGCTCAGCGCAGATCATTCGACGTGGCCGACGAGCCTGATCAGCCGGAGAACCTGACCAGCGGTGTCGTTACCGAACCGGCATTCGGCGGTACGCGCGTCGAACGCGAAGCCATTGTCGATCTCGGTGGCCCCCGCCCAAATGATCCGTTGCGTGGTGACGATCCGTTCGATCGGGAGCACTCGCGCGACAGACCCTGAAGGCGCTGCTCAACGAGTGGGACGCGGCTGCCGTGGCCGCTGTGCCTGCCGTTTGCGAGGCTTCGGCCGGGAGGAGAAATACCTGACCGGCCGGTCATCGGAACGGTACGGCCGCGCAGCGCGCTGCGGCGTGAACCTGGTTCCAGCGGCGGATTCCGCAAGTACCCGCAAGCTCGCTCGACTATCATGCCGCAGTGAAGCTCACGCGCAAAAAAATGCTGGAAAGCATGTACCAGCGGGATGCAGCGGCGAACGGCCGCTTCCTGATCGCGGTCAGGTCGACCGGTATCTTCTGCCTGCCGAGCTGCCCTGCGCGCAAGCCCCTCGCCGGCAACGTGACTTTTTACGCGACGCCTGGCGAAGCGATGAATGCAGGCTTCCGCGCCTGCCGCCGCTGCCGTCCGGAGCACTTCTACCGCGGCTATGACCCCGATCTCGCCGAGCTCGAGGGTCTCCTGGAGCTCGTTCGGACCGAGCCTTCGGCATTTCGCAGCGTGCAGGATCTGGCTGCGCGCTCGGGCAGCGGTGTCACGCGGCTCAACCAGCTCTTCCGGCATTACCTGCAGGCCACGCCCGCGAACTACATGACGATGTTGCGGGTGCGGGCGGCGCGCGCGCTGCTCGCCGACATGCCGGCTTCCGAGGCCGGATTCTCGGCCGGCTTCGACAGCGGATCCGCATTCAATGAGAACTTCCGACGTCTGACCGGCATGAGCCCCGGCGCGTATCGCCGATTGGGCAGCAAGCGCAGCTTCGAGCTGCACCTGCCCGATGATTTCCTGCCGGAATATCCGCGCCAGATGCTTGCGCGCGATCCGGACAGCGTTACGGAGCGCGTCGCCGGCCTCACGCTCATCAAGGCGTTCTCGAATGATGGCCGTGCAGCGCGGCTCGAGCTGATGCCGCGTGGCAACCGATTGCGTTGCGAGATGTTATCCCGCGAGCCGGTCGATCCGCTGCTGATGCGCGCCGCTCACGAGATCGCCGTGCGCACGCTGGGCCTGGCCTCCGATCCACTGCCGTTTCGCCGCCACGTGGAGCGTCACCCTGAGCTTGCGCCGCTTATTGCCGGACGCCCGACCATGCGTATTCCCCAGTCGGCCGATGCATTCGAAGGCGTTGCCTGGGCCGTCATCGGCCAGCAGATCAATTTGCGCTTCGCCTACATCCTGCGTCACTCGCTGATCGAGCTTTGCGGCCTGCAGGCGGGCGATGGATTCATCGCACATCCGGATTCCGCCAGAGTAGCCGCCCTCGATTACACGGATCTCACGCGTCGCAAATTTTCGCGTCAGAAAGCTGCCTATCTGATCGATTTCGCCCGGCTGATCGCCTCCGGGGAATTCGCGTTGCAGGGTTTGCAGGCCTTGCCGGCGATCCAGGCCGAGAAGAAGCTGCGCGAAGTCCGGGGCATCGGCCCATGGTCGGCGAACTACATCATGTTGCGCGCGCTCGGCTTTGCGGACTGCGTGCCGATCGGCGACACGGGTCTGGTGACTGCGCTCGAGCTGTATTTCCAGCTCGATCATCGGCCGAACGCCGTCGAGACGCATGCGCTCATGCAGAAATTCGCGCCGCATCGCAGCCTTGCGACCTATCATTTGTGGCGAAGCCTCGGTGACATTCCGGGGCCCTGAATCGGAGAACGGTCGATGCAAATCTGTTACGAGGATATCGAGACCGGCGTCGGGCCGTTGCGCGTCGGTGTGCACGAAGATGGTCGACTGGTGCGCACATTTTTTTTGCGTGGGCGGCACAAATGCGACATGACGCCTGATTGGGCCGATGCGATGCCGGACGGAGCGGCACGGAGAGTCGCGGCGCAGCTCTGCGAGTACTTCGCAGGTGAACGCCGCAGTTTCGATCTGCCGCTCGACCTTCAGGGCAGCCCGTTCCAGAATAAGGTCTGGCGCGCCTTGCTCGATGTGCCATTCGGCGAAACTGCCAGCTACGGCGACATTGCGCGACGCATCGGCGCTCCAGGTCTGGCGCGCGCCGTCGGCCGCGCCAATGCGACGAACCCCATCCCCGTTGTCGTCCCCTGTCACCGCATCGTCGGCAGCGACCGCTCGCTGACCGGCTACGGCGGCGGGCTGCACATCAAGCGATATTTGCTGGAGCTGGAGGGCGTGCTGCCAGGGACGCTGTTCAGTCACTGCGGCTGATGTGCGCGCCGCTGTGATTCGGGCTGTGACGGACAGGAAGTTTTCGGTTTTAGCCCGAGCTTTAAGTATCGGCCGGTTCCGCGGGCCGCTCAGGCAGTTGAAAAACCTGCAGATCGATATCGGCGTTCGTTTCGATGCTGCGGATCGTCACCGTCTGCAGCCGCTTGCCAGTGTCCAGATCGTTCTGCCAGCTCCGGAATGCGCGCTGAACGCCATCCACGGGGCGGGAGTCATCTGACACGTCTTCAAGTCGCTGCTTCGTGGCATCGATGTCCGGGTACAATGCCCGAAAGTCGCGACTGCGCGTGATGAGATGCGAGTCGGCGTCCAGGAAGTAATCGATCTCGAAACCGTCATTCAGCGTGAGCCTGATGACGTCATAGCAGCGGCCGTCGATCTCCTGGGGTTCTTTTCAGCTTCAGCTCGTGGCCGTGATCTTCCAGCTCGTGCAGCCCGTACAGATGCGTGGGGAACTGTGTCGCGTGGCGCAACGCGGCCGTCGGCTCATCGCCGGACCACTCCGCGACGGCCTCGGGGCCGTTGCGTTGCCAGGCGCGCTCGCCGTCGAAGGCTTCAGTGTAGACGTTATCTTCCTCGGTATAGACATCGACGCGCATGTAATTCGGGCGCGCCAACTGCACGATGAGATCGACCTCGAACTCCGGCTCCTGCAGGTGCAGGTCGTACCGGATACTGCGAACTGCCTCGATGGCTGCCCGCCCACCGCGGGCGGCAGTGTGCCGGTCCACAAGCTCATCGAGGGATTCCGCGCTGTGAGCGCACTCGTCGGCGACCGAAGCGCTCGAGGCCCCGTCCAGTAGAAACAATGCGATCAATGCGGCTTTGCAGAACGATTGCATCGGCCCGCCTCTAAGTGTGCCCGACA
>JACDCP010000316.1 GCA_013817465.1 Gammaproteobacteria bacterium
GGGTGAAAAAGATCGCGTCGTACCGTTGCAGAACGCCCACCGCTTTCGCGCCGCCCTCCGTGCGTCGCAACTGCTGATCCTGCCGGAAACCGGTCACGTTCCGCACGAAGAACGGCCGCGTCCGGTCATCGAAGCGATCACGCAGTTCGTCGAGTCGATTTCAATCGGGACCTGATCCCGGGAGAAAGCCCATGCCTGTACATACCAGCACATCGAGCCAGGTCGAAACTCGCTTGCGCCGCATTCAACGCGCGCTCGGGGTTCGTCAGGACGGCTTGCTCGGACCGGAGACTTTATCGGCACTGGAGAGCCGTCTCGAGATCTCGCTTCCGCTTCCGGCGTTCAGCCTGGAGGTATCCGCCAGGAGCCTGAGCCATATCGTGAAGTTTGAGATCAGTTCCAAAACGAATTACGAGAAGAAACTCCGGCGGCCGACCTGGCCCGGCGGATCCAGCGGCGTCACCATCGGAATCGGCTACGACATCGGGATGACTTCGAAGAAGCAGATCAAATCGGACTGGGAGGGCTGGATCACCGACATCGATCTGGAACGCTTACTGACGGCACAAGGCATCACAGGAGCTGCGGCCAGGCAACTGGCACGCACGCTGTCGAATATCGACATTCCGTTCGAGCTTGCGGAGAACGTCTTTTACCGCTCCACGCTGCCTCGCTTTGCCAGACTGACGCGTGCTACGTATCCCGGCGTCCACCGGATACCGGCCGATGCTGAGGGCATGTTGCTGTCGCTCGTCTACAATCGCGGCACATCGCTTTCCGGCAGTCGCCGCACTGAAATGGCAGCCATCAAACCGCTCGTGCCTTCAGGAGTCACCGGTCTGAGCGCCATTGCCGAGCAAGGTCCAGAAAATGGCGCGACTTTGGCCGGACGCACCTGGTCTGCAAAAGCGGCGGCATAGCGAAGCGGCGCTGATCCGGAGCGCCGATCGGGACTACGCCGCCGACGAGCTGATCCGGCTGTAGCCTTGGGCCTCGGGCGAACAGGGAGCACCTTCCGCGACCCGGCATCCCTCGAGGGTCAATTCTGCTACAGGTGTTTGTCCAGGAATGCCCGCAAGCTATCCGTGTAGGCGGACCCGGTGCTGATGAACCCTTCGTTATGGCTGCCCCGCAGCCGCAGGAAACTTTTGGGTTCCGCAGCCGCTGCGAAGATCGCTTCGCCGTGCGCGAACTGAATGATCTCGTCGTCGGGGCTGTGCACGACCAGCAGCGGACAGGATATTTTCTTGATATACGATTTGGTGCCGTAGTCGAAGCGGGCGAGGCTGCGCACCGGCAGATACCAGTAATACCGCGCAGCGATGTCAGGCACCGATGTGAAGGCCGATTCGACGATCAATGCAGCGGGCCGCGTGCGAGTGGCGAGCTGCGCCGCGACTGCCGCACCGAGCGAGCGGCCAAACAGGACGATGCGCCCGGCAGGCAGCTTTCGATCCTCGACCAGGTGCCGCCAGGCGGCTTCGGCATCGCGATAGGTGCCTGGTTCGCTCGGCCGACCCTCGCTTGCGCCGTACCCCCGATAATCGAAGATGAATACGCTCAACTTCAACTGATTGAACAGGGCGATGGAATCGAGCCGGTGCGTGATGTTACCGGCATTGCCGTGCATGAACAGCAGCACGCCGCGTGGAGAATCGGCCGGAATGTACCACCCGTGCAGCGTAAGGCTGTCGGATGTCCGGAAGCTCACGTCCTCGTAAGCGAGTCCGATGTCCGATGGTTTCGCATCGGATTGCATGCCTGGTATGTCCGGGAAATAGATGAGCCGTGATTGGAAGAACCAAAGCAGGCCGAGCAGGACGCCGTAGCCGATCAGCAGGATGATCGCGAAGTTCAGCAGCGCTTTCATGAACGATATCGGATAGGTTGCGATGCTACGCGCAGTTGACCGTGGCATGACCGTTCATCATATTAACGGCATGGCTAAATCGAAGGTCACAATCAGTCTCGACACGGCCACACTCAGACGTCTGGATCGCATGGTCGCTGACGGGCAGTTTCCGAGCCGCAGTCAGGCTATTCAGGCCGCCGTCGAGGAAAAGCTGGAACGCCTCGATCGACGGCTGATGACGCGAGAATGCGTGCAGCTTGATCGGGCCTTCGAGCGTGCGGTGGCGGACGAGGGCCTATCGGCGGACACGGGAGCGCGGCCCGAACACTGAGCGGCAACGTCCGCCGGTCGATCAACCGTCCTTGAGTGCCGCTTCGCCCAGGGCCTCATAGTCGAATTCGCCCATTGCCTCGAGCGCAGCCGCGAAGCCCTCTTTCTCCACGTCGGTCAGGAGCGGATTCCAGATGTCGAAGATCAGCACGACGCGGGTTTCGGCGCTATCGTTCCAGGCCTCGTGTGCGAACGAATCATCGAAAATCAGGCATTCGCCCTCGCGCCAGCCGCGCGTTTCATCACCGGCGCGCAGCCCGCCGCAGTTCTCGGGCACGATTAGAGGTAAGTGCACGATCAGGCGACCGTTGACGCTGCCGTGATGGGCCGGGATACGGGTGTGCGGCTCCAGCACAGAGAACATTGCCTCAGGCGCGTGGCGCGGCGCCCGCATCAGCGGCAGGGCTTCCAGCGCCGCAACCGTTTCGGGGCAGCGCCGGCAGTGCTCTTCGATGCGTTCGCCGCGCCGGAAAAGACGGTAGGTGCTCCAGCGCGAGGACCGGTTCACCTCCTGCCAGTAGTCAGCGTCGGCCGTATCGGGAGCCTTGTCGACGTACGGC
>JACDCP010000123.1 GCA_013817465.1 Gammaproteobacteria bacterium
CTGGGGCACACAGAGCAGGCCCGCGACGCCCTGCAACGCTCCATCGAGAGCGATCCGGCGCGGGCGGATGTGCACTACAACCTCGGCCTGCTGCTCGATGACGACGGCGACCGTAAGCAGGCTCTCCTGGCACATCGCCGAGCGCTGGAACTGGATGCATGGCATGGACCCGCCCTGAGCGCTGCGCTGGTGACGCAGCGTGCGCTGTGCGAGTGGGATGGGCTCGATGCGTTGCGCAAGCGCTTTTTTGCGGCGCTCGACAGAGGCGTTGCCGGCCTGAGTCCGTTTGCGTTGTTGCTCGAAGACAGCACGCCGGCCCAGCAGCTCGTCTGTGCGCAAGCCTGGGGCCGGCAGCGCGCAGCGCATGCCGGCCGCCGCGCCACGCCGTTCGATTTCAGGCGCGCCGACGGGGAGCGAATGCGCGTCGGCTACGTATCCGCCGACTTCTACCGGCACCCGACGGCTTACCTGATCGCCGGCATGATCGAAGCGCACGACCGTGAGCAATTCCAGGTGCACGCGTATTCGAGCGGGCCGCACGACAGCAGTGCGATCCGCAAGCGCCTCGTCGAGGCATTCGATGCGTTTCGCGACGTGCGCGGCCGCGCGCCGGTGGAAATTGCCGAGCAGATCCACGCCGACGGCATCGACATCCTCGTCGACCTGAAAGGCTACACGCTGGATGCCGTCACGGAAGTGTTCGCGCACCAGCCGGCGCCGATCCAGGTCAACTACCTCGGCTATCCCGGAACCATGGGGGTGGATTTCATCGACTATCTCATTGCCGACGAGATCGTCGTTCCGCCGGACGCCGACGAGTGCTACACGGAAAAAATCGTCCGTCTGCCGGGGTCCTACCAGGTGAACGACCGGCAGCGGGCGATCGCGGCCGAAACGCCGTCGCGAGCCGCCTGCGGGCTGCCCGACCACGGCTTCGTATTCTGCTGTTTCAACGCGCCGCAGAAAATCGCGCCGGAGATGTTTTCAATCTGGATGAGAATACTGCGTGAAACGCCGGGCAGCGTGCTGTGGCTGCTGGACGCGAATCCGGCTTCCGGCCTCAAGGACAACCTGCGGCGCGAAGCGGTCAGAAGCGGCATCGCCGCACACAGGATCGTGTTTTCCGGCCGGCTGCGGCTCGAAGACTATCTCGCCCGCTATCGCAACGCCGATCTGTTCCTCGACACGCTGCCGTACAACGCGCACACCACGGCAAGCGATGCACTCTGGGCCGGCTGTCCGGTGCTCACCTGTCCCGGCGCAACCTTTGCGTCACGCGTGGCTGGGAGCCTGCTGCATGCCGCAGGAGTGCCCGAGCTGGTTACCGGCTCGCTCGACGAGTACCGTTCGCGCGCCGCGGCCTACGGCTCGAACGCGGCGCGAAGCGAGCTCGAGGGCGTGCGCAGCCGACTCGATCGAAACCGGCAGCACTGCGCGCTCTTCGATACGGCCGCCTTCACTCGGCATATCGAAAAAGCGTACCGACACATGTACGAGCAGTTTGCGCGTGGCGAAGCGCCGCGAGGTTTTCGGATCGGCTGACGTGCGGCCGGCGGCCGCGCCGTCGCCCGCTAGCCGGATTCGGATTGTGGGACACCGGCGCGGAGCCTTTGATGCTGGTCGAGGAGGGAAAACTGAACCGGCGCCAGGTACTCGACATTGGAGGTATCAAAAGGTACCATTAGCTACTTCATACGAGTAGCGAGCGCCATGGCTCAGACACAACTCGCAACGCGGATCGACACCCGCGTCAAAAAGGCGGTCGAGGCAGTCTGCGACGCGCGCGGCCTGAAAATGAACCGGTTCATCGAAGATGCGCTCATAGACAAGCTCGAAGAGCTGGAGGATATCGAGGATCTCAAGCAGATCCGGGGAGAGCCGACGCGACCGCTGTCGGATATCCTCGAGGATCTGAAGCTCGATGGCAAGCTATAGCATCGAGGTCTCGGCAACAGCGGAAAAACAGATTCGCAGGCTGGGCAGCAGCGATCGTCTTCGGGTCCTGCGCGCTATACAGCAACTTTCCCATAACCCCCGTCCGCGCGGTTGTCGCAAGCTGCAAGGCTATGACGATGTTTTCCGCATGCGCATCGGGACACACCGGGTCATTTACAGCATCGAGACTCGCCGGCTGTTGATTATTATCCTGAAAGTCGGACACCGGAAGGACGTCTATCGGTAGACTGTCTCGCATTCATGCGCGTCGCCTGGTTTTCTTAGCCTCCGCGCGCAGCAGCGCCGGCTTCAGGTATTCGCCCGTATAGGATCGGTCATTCGCAGCCACGTCTTCCGGCGTACCCGTGGCGATGACCTCGCCGCCGCCGTCGCCGCCCTCCGGCCCCAGGTCCACCACCCAGTCCGCGGTCTTGATGACGTCGAGGTTGTGCTCGATGACGACGACCGTATTGCCCTGGTCGCGCAGCCGGTGCAGGACCTCCAGCAGGTGCGCGATGTCGTGGAAGTGCAGACCGGTGGTCGGTTCGTCGAGGATGTAGAGGGTTCGCCCCGTCGCGCGTTTCGACAGCTCCTTGGCCAGCTTGACGCGCTGGGCCTCGCCCCCCGACAGGGTGGTCGCATTCTGGCCGAGCCTGACGTAGGAAAGGCCCACGTCCATGAGCGTCTGAAGCTTGCGCGCAACGACCGGGATCGGCTTGAAGAACCCCAGCGCGTCCTCGACGGTCATCTCCAGGACCTCGTGAATGTTGCGGCCCTTGTAGCGGATCTCGAGCGTCTCGCGGTTGTAGCGCTGACCATGGCAGACGTCGCAGGCCACGTAAATATCCGGCAAGAAGTGCATTTCCACCTTGATGACGCCGTCGCCCTGGCAGGCCTCGCAGCGGCCGCCCTGGACGTTGAAGCTGAAACGCCCGGGCTTGTAGCCGCGTGAGCGTGCCTCCTGCGTGCCGGCGAACAACTCGCGGATCGGTGTGAACAGGCCGCTGTAGGTGGCCGGATTGGATCGCGGCGTGCGGCCGATCGGGCTCTGGCTGATGTCGATGATCCTGTCGATGGCGTCCAGGCCGTCGATGCCGTCGCAGGGCGCGGGGTCATGAGCGCTGCGGTTCAAGATCCCGGCGGCGCGCTCGTACAGGGTATCGTTGATCAGCGTCGACTTGCCGGAACCCGACACGCCGGTCACGCAAGTCATGAGGCCGAGCGGGATCTCTGCATCGATGCGCTTCAGATTGTTGCCGCGCGCGCCGCGGATCGCCAGCCACTTTTTCTTTTCCGGAAGCTTGCGCTGCGCAGGCAAAGGAATGCGCCGCCGGCCGGAGAGATACTGCCCGGTGAGTGACGCCGAGTTGGCCATGATGTCGGAAGGCGTGCCCTGCGCGACCACGAGCCCGCCGTGCACGCCGGCGCCGGGACCCAGATCGACGACATGATCGGCGTGCAGGATGGCTTCCTCATCGTGCTCGACAACGATGACGGTATTACCCAGGTCACGCAGATGGTCGAGCGTCGCGAGCAAACGCCGGTTGTCGCGCTGGTGCAGGCCGATCGACGGCTCGTCCAGGATGTACATGACGCCGACCAGTCCGGAGCCGATCTGGCTCGCCAGGCGGATGCGTTGCGCCTCTCCGCCCGAAAGCGTCTCGGCGCTGCGGCTCAGGGTGAGATAGTCGAGCCCGACGTCGCTCAGGAAAGTCAGCCGCTCGCCGATCTCCTTGACGATCTTGCGGGCGATTTCGCCGCGCCAGCCTGCCAGCGTGAGACCGGCAAAGAAAGTGCATGCTTCGCCCACTGCCATGCCCGTCAGCTCGGGCAGCGACCGGTCGGCGACGAAGACGTTGCGTGCCGCGCGGTTCAAGCGCGTGCCGGCGCATTCGGGACAGGGTTGTGTGCTCAGATATTTGGCGAGCTCCTCGCGCACCATGTTCGATTCGGTTTCGCGATAGCGGCGCTCCATGTTCGGCAGGATGCCCTCGAAGCGATGCGTGCGCACCACCGAGCGACCCTGTGCGCTGACGTAGCGGAAACGGATGCGTTCACGGCCGCTGCCGTGGAGCACGGTCTCGCGAATGGCAGCCGGCAACTCATCGTAAGGCGTTTCGAGCTCGAAGCCGTAATGCTTCGCAAGGCTCTGGATGAGCTGGAAGTAATAGGCGTTGCGCCGATCCCAGCCGCGGATCGCGCCGCCCGCGAGGCTCAGATGCGGATGCATCACGACCCGTTCGCGATCGAAGAACTGCTTCACTCCGAGGCCGTCGCAGGCCGGGCAGGCGCCGACCGGATTGTTGAACGAGAACAGGCGCGGCTCCAGCTCCGGCAGGCTGTAACCGCAGATATTGCAGGCGAAGCGGTCGGAGAAGACCAGCTCGGCTTTCCCGGGCTCCTCCATCCACGCGATCTTGGCCACGCCGTCGGCGAGCCTGAGCGCGGTCTCGAAGGATTCCGAGAGCCTGAGACCGATGTCTTCCCGCACCTTGAAGCGGTCCACCACCGCTTCGATGGTGTGCTTGCGCCGCAGGTCGAGCGACGGCGGGTCGTCGAGCTCGTAGACCTCGCCGTCGATGCGCGCGCGCACGAAACCCTGAGCGCGCAGCTCCTGGATGAGCTGCACGTGCTCGCCTTTGCGCTCCGCGACGATCGGCGCGAGCAGCAGGAGGCGCGTCCCTCCGGGCAGCGCCAGCACCTGATCGACCATCTGGCTGACCGTCTGTGCCTCGAGATCGAGGCCGTGATCGGGACAGCGCGGAATACCGGCGCGAGCATAGAGCAGCCGCAGGTAATCGTAGATTTCGGTGACGGTGCCGACTGTGGATCGAGGATTGTGCGAAGTCGATTTCTGCTCGATGGAAATCGCCGGCGAAAGCCCTTCGATATGATCGACGTCCGGCTTCTCCATCATGGACAAAAATTGCCGGGCGTAGGCAGAGAGGGATTCGACATAGCGCCGCTGGCCTTCGGCATAAATAGTGTCGAATGCCAGCGAGGATTTGCCGGAGCCGGACAGGCCGGTCAGGACGATCAGCCGGTCGCGCGGCAGATCGATGTCGATGCCCTGCAGATTGTGCGTCCGTGCGCCGCGAATGCTGATGACGTCCATGAGGTTCCGGGAAGCGAAAATCGAACCTGCTAATATACCGCGCTTGCGACCGGCGAGGCAAAATGGGGACATGCCTGATTTCAGGGATGTTCCGCGGTGAGGGAATGCCTTCGTCTCCCCCTGAAATCAGGAATGTCCCCATTTTGCTTGCTGTCGAACGTCGCACCGTCGCTGTCGTGGCTGCGCTTTACGCAGTGCGCATGCTCGGTCTGTTCATGCTGCTGCCGGTGCTCGCGTTATACGCGGACGGTCTCCACGGAGCGACCTTGTTCCTGGCCGGCATTGCCGTCGGCGCCTATGGACTGACCCAGGCGGCGCTGCAGATCCCTTTCGGCATTCTTTCGGACCGTTTCGGGCGCCTCCCGGTCATTCTGATCGGCCTTGCGATTTTCGCCGGGGGCAGCGTTGTCGCTGCGACCAGCACCAGTATCAACGGCGTCATCGCAGGCCGCGCGCTGCAGGGCGCCGGCGCGATCTCAGCGGTCCTGACGGCTCTGCTCGCTGACAACACGCGTGACGGGGTCCGCACGCGCGCCATGGCCGTGATTGGCGTGACAATCGGCGGCTCGTTCATGCTCTCGCTGATCGCGGGTCCGACTCTGACCTCCCTGATCGGCGTACCCGGACTCTTCTGGTTGACGGCGGGCCTGGCGCTGGCCGCCATGCTGCTCCTGCTGTTTGGGCTGCCCGCGGCGGCGCGGATCGCTCAGCAGCGGACTGAGCTGTCGCTCGACGGGCTCAGGCATGCCGTCCGTGACAGGCGCTTGCTGACTCTGGATGCCGGTGTATTCCTCCTGCATCTGATATTGACCGCAACGTTCACGGCAGTGCCGTTTGTCCTGCGCGACGGGCTCGGCATTGCCGCCGCGGCGCAGTGGCCGATCTACCTGGGGGTGCTGATCGCGTCGCTGGCGGGCACCGTGCCGTTAATTCTCTGGACCGAGCGCGGCGCCGCCAAGCAGGCCGCTTTCCTGACGGCGGTTGCCGGAGTCGGGGCGGCCCAGCTCCTGCTCGGCTCAGGCCCGCTCTGGACCACGCTCGGCGCACTGACGCTGTTCTTCGCCGGCTTCAACTTTCTCGAGGCTCGGCTGCCGGCCCTGCTCGCGGAGGCGGCGCCGGCGGCCTGGCGGGGCGCCGCTCTCGGCGTTTATGCCAGCGCACAGTATCTCGGCATATTCGCCGGCGGCGCATTCGGCGGCTGGCTGCTGGGCCGCTACGGGCCGGCCGCGGTATTCACGCTCTGCGCCGCGGCATCTGTGCTGTGGGTCGTCACCTGCGGGGTCGGTTCCAGGCGGCCAGGCGCCGACGGCTGATCATGAATCGGCGCCGCTTCTGCGCAGGGAGCGCACGTAGCCCGCGCACTTGGGCGGGCTCGCGGCCAGCAAGCGTGCCGGCGCGGTTCGATTGCGTCACAGTTTCGAGATTCTGGCTGCAGAAGCCAGTATTTCGGCGTGAGTTTTAACCGCCGAGCGCATAGAATACGCGGCCTCATGAGGCGCCATTGACGGAAGCATCGGGAGCAAAGATGGCCCGCGGTATCAATAAGGTGATCCTGGTCGGCAATCTCGGCGCCGATCCGGAAACTCGGTACATGCCGAGCGGTGGCGCAGTCACCAACATCCGGATCGCGACCAGCGATTCATGGAAGGACAAGCAGACCGGCGACCAGCAGGAACGCACGGAATGGCACAACGTGGCCTTTTTCGGCAAGCTCGCCGAAATCGCCGGCGAGTACCTGCGCAAGGGTTCGCAAGTGTATGTCGAGGGGCGGCTGCGGACCCGCAAGTGGCAGGACAAGCAGGGCAACGACCGCTGGACGACCGAGATCGTCGCCAACGAAATGCAGATGCTCGGCAGCCGCTCAGGCCAGGGCGGGTCGACGTATACGAAGCAGGACGACCCGGGGCCGGCGCGCCCGGCCGCCGATTCGCCCCCCGACGATTTCGACGACGATATTCCATTCTGACGCCACGACCGGTTAATTATTGAGCTCGCACGGGCGGAAGCTGCGTGCGCGGGATATTTTTTTACAACTGACGGGAAACCAAGATGGGTGCATTCAAGGAAGCGCATGGCGGCGAGCTCAGGGCGCTCTATCTGTCGCAGCAGGATGCGGAGGCCGAGAAGCGCAAGGCGGTCGACTGCGTTTCGTGGGATCTGAATGAGCGCCAGCTCTGCGACATCGAGTTGCTTCTGAACGGCGGGTTCTCACCGCTCGAAGGCTTTCTCGGGCGCAAGGATTACGAAGCGGTCGTTCGCGACATGCGTCTGGCCAGTGGCGTGCTCTGGCCGATGCCGATCACGCTCGATGTGACGGAGGCGCTGGCGAAGCAGCTCAAAGTAAGCGATACGCTTGCGCTACGCGATCCCGAAGGCGTGCTCGTCGCAACTATGGAGGTGTCCGACATCTGGACCCCGGACAAGGCTGCCGAGGCGCGGGGCGTGTTCGGCACCGATGACACGGCGCATCCCGGCGTCAACTATCTGCTCAATCGGGCGCATCCCGTTTATGTCGGCGGCAGCCTGCGCGGCGTGGAAGCGCCGCTGCACTACGATTTCAGGCATCTGCGCGACAGCCCGCGCGAGATGCGGGACCGGTTCGCGAAACTCGGCTGGCGCAAGGTCGTCGCGTTCCAGACGCGCAATCCCATGCATCGCGCGCATCAGGAGCTGACTTTCCGCGCCGCACGCGAGGTCGAGGCGAACCTGCTGATCCAGCCCGTCGTCGGCATGACCAAGCCCGGCGACATCGACCACTACACGCGCGTGCGCTGCTACGAGAACATATTGAAGGAGTATCCGGAGCAGACCACTTCGCTCAGCCTGCTGCCGCTCGCCATGCGCATGGGTGGGCCGCGCGAAGCGGTCTGGCATGCCATTATCCGCAAGAACTACGGCTGCACGCATTTCATCGTGGGCCGCGACCATGCAGGCCCGGGCAACGACAGCAAGGGCAAGCCGTTCTACGGCCCGTACGATGCCCAGAAGCTGATGACGAAGCATGCCGAAGAGCTCGACATCACCATGGTGCCGTTCCAGAACATGGTCTATGTCGAGGACAAGGCGCAATACATCCCCGAGGACGAGATCAAGGAAGGCCAGAACGTTCTCAATATCTCGGGCACCGAGTTCCGGCGACGGTTGCAGGAAGGCCTTGACATCCCGGACTGGTTTTCCTACCCGCAGGTTGTCGCGGAGCTGCGCAAGACGCACCCGCCACGTTACCGTCAGGGCTTCACGGTATTCTTCACCGGCCTTTCCGGCTCGGGTAAGTCGACCATTGCCAATGCGCTCATGGTCAAGCTCATGGAGCTCGGCGGCCGGCGCGTCACGCTGCTCGACGGAGACGTCGTGCGCAAGCACCTTTCGAGCGAGCTCGGCTTTACGCGCGAGCATCGCGACATCAACATCCTGCGCATCGGTTTCGTGGCGAGTGAAATCACCAAGAACGGCGGCATCGCGATCTGCGCGCCGATTGCGCCATATGTGCAGACGCGGCGGCAGGTGGCCGAGATGATCCGCCCGGTGGGCGGCTTTCTGGAAATCCATGTGGCGACGCCTTTGAAGGTCTGCGAGGAACGCGATCGCAAGGGCCTCTATGCGAAGGCGCGCGCCGGCATCATCAAGGAGTTCACCGGCATCAGCGATCCTTACGACGTGCCGCAGGACCCGGACATGTCCATCGACACGCAGATCATTTCACCGGATAACGCCGCGCACCGCATCATCGTGAAACTCGAGAGCATGGGCTACATCCGTTGAGTTCGCGATGCAGCCCGGATCGGCTGCGGCCGGCTGAAGCCGGCCCTGCGGATGGAAAAGTTTCTGCG